>PWXP01000314.1 GCA_003561895.1 Planctomycetaceae bacterium
CCTTCCTAACCACCCTGGCGACGGCTTATGATGACCAGTGTCGGCAGCCTGCCGCGTGACGGTACGCCGCCGTCTGCCCCCCTTGAGCAAATCATGCGCCAACCGAATTTCGGAATGATAGGCTTCGAGCCGGTAGCAGGTATACAGAGCATCATCGACCGGATCATACACCTTCAGCAGGCGTGCGGGCGTAAGCTCGCGGCCGCCCTGCTGAAGGACCGTCTCGGGTAAGCGCCCGGGTTCTCCGGCCGTTGCCTGGCGGTCGGGGGCCCCTCTTGTCGAAATGGTAAGCAGTGTGTACAGCAGGCCGACGGGGGGGCGATATGGCTGCCTGCTGGGACCATTGACCAAACGATCGTACTCGATTCGGGTCTCCGGCATGCCGTCCGCCTTAGCGGTTCTTCATGCGCGGGTCGAGGGCGTCGCGGAGGCCGTCGCCGAGGAAGTTCAACGCCAAGAGGGTCAAGCCCAACGCCAGGCCGGGGTAGGCGACCAGCCACCAGTAGATGCGGATGGGCGTAATGGCCTGAAGGCCCTCGTTGGCCAGCAGCCCCCAGGAGACGTCGGGCGGCTCGACCCCCAGGCCCAGGAACGAAAGGAACGCCTCGAACAGCATGACCCGCGGAATGGTGAGCGTTAGGTATACGATCACCACGCTCCACAGGTTGGGTACGATGTGCCGGAACAGGATGCGGGCGTGGCCGGCGCCCAGGGCGCGGGCGGACTCGACGAACGGCTCGGTCCGTAGCGAAAGCACCTGGCCGCGCACAACCCGGGCCATGGTCAGCCAGTAAATGGCCCCCACTAGAAAAAAGAAGATCACCATGCGGTTGACGCCGTACTCCCGCTCGAGCACCTCGCGAACGCCCTCGGCGTTGAGGATGGTAATTAGGAAGATCACCACGAAGATGAAGGGGACCGAGTAGAGGACGTCGACCAGCCGCATCATGAGGTTGTCGGCCCAGCCGCCGGCGTACGCCGATACGGCGCCGTAGGTTACCCCGATGACCAGCGACACCAGGGCGGCCACCAGGCCCACGGTCAGCGAGATGCGCCCGCCCCAGATGAGCCGGGAGAGGAGGTCGCGTCCCAGCCGGTCGGCGCCGCACAGCGACGGCAGCGACCAGGTGCCGAACAGGGCCGTGCGAGCCCGCAGCAGCAGGCGGCTGGCCGGGTCGAGGCGTCCGAAGCCCTCGGCCAGCGCGGCGTCGCGCTCGGCCGGCGAGGCGCCGGCGGGGAACAGCGGCTGCTGCGGCGCCGCGAGGGTGGGCGGCTGGAACGCCCGGTCGGTTTCCACACGCCGCGGCGGTTGAAGCGGCAGCAGGGGCGCCAGCACCGCCAACACGCTCAGCCCGGCCAGCAGCCACAGCGCCGTCGTGGCGGTCCAGCTTTTGCGCAGCCGCCGCCAAGCGTCCTGCCCGAGCGAAACGCCGCGCGGAGACTTCTGCGATTCGGTGGTGTTCGTTGACACGTCCACGCTTACGCTCCAATGATGATCTTGTTGGAGTTCACGCTTTAGCGTGCGGGGCACACCGCGTTACGTTTTTCCCACGCTGAAGCGTGAACTCCAACGGTTGGTCGCACGCCTATTCCAATTGAACGCGGGGGTCGATCAGCGAGTACGAAAGGTCCACCACCAGATTCATCCCGTACAGCAGCATGGTGTACAGCAGCACGACGGCCATGGCCAGGGTGTAGTCGCTCATCAGGGCTGCCTCGATGAAGTGCGCGCCCAGGCCGGGAATGGCGAATATCTGCTCGATCACCAGCGAGCCGGTCAAAATGCCCGCAATGGCCGGCCCGAGGAACGACACCACCGGCACCATCGCCAGCCGCAGGGCGTGGCGGAGGATGACGATCCGGTCGGGCAGCCCCTTGGCGTAGGCCGTGCGGATGTAATCCTGCGAGAGGACGTCGAGCATGCCGGTTCGCGTGAGCCGGGCGATGTAGGCTGCGTACGGGGCGCCGAGGCAGAAGGCCGGCAGGATCAGTTGCCCCAGCGAGCCCCAGCCCCCGGCGGGAAACACGGGCAGCAGGAACACCAGCAGGATGATCAGCACGCCGGCGATTACGAAGTTCGGCAGGGCGATGCCCACCGTTGCGGCCAGCATCAATCCGGCATCGACCAGGCTGCCGCGCCGCACCGCCGAGACGATTCCCGCCGGAAGCCCGAGCACGACCGCGAAGCCCAGCGCCACGATGCCCAGCGAGGCCGACACGGGGAAGCCCTGCGCGATGATTTCGGCGTTGGAGAAGTCGGGCTTGCGGTACGAGTAGCCCAGGTCGCCGCGCAGGGCGCCGGCCAGTTCGCGCCCGTACTGCATCCACATCGGATCGTCCAGCCGGTAACGTTCCTCGATGAGCTGGGCGATTTGCGGCTCCAGTTCGCGTTCCTGGCTGAACGGCCCCCCCGGTACGGCCCGCATCAGGAAGAAGCTTACGGTGAACACGACCCACAGGGTGACGGCGAACCACACCAGCCGGCGCAGGAGGAAGGCGGTCATCGGTCCTCCCGGCGTCGCGGAGAAGGGGACAGGTCCGTGTTTTCGGCTTGCGGGCTACTCGCAAAGCTACGATCGCTTTTCCGAAAAACGGACGAGTCCGCCCGGCCCTCCCGGCGCATCCGCGCGCGCTTCTGCTCGTCGACGCCGATGGCCCACAGCGGGTGGACGTCCTGGATGTTCGGGTAGAAGCCCGTCACGTAGGGCCGGACCATCGACTGCGACACGTAGAAGTAAATGGGAATCAGGGGCAGTTCGTCGAGCAGGATTTCCTCGGCCGCGTGGAACAACTCCAGACGGCGGCGTTCGTCCCGCTCGCGCTGGGCCGCGTGCACCAGGCGGTCGTACTCAGCGTGCGACCAGCCCGTCTGGTTCTGCGGATTGTCGGTAGTGAACAGGTCGAGGAACGTGTTGGGGTCCACGTAGTCGCCAATCCAGCCGGCGCGGGCGACCATGTACCGCCGCTGGCGCCGCGAGGTGAGGTACGCGCCCCATTCCTGGTTGCTCAGGC
>PWXP01000431.1 GCA_003561895.1 Planctomycetaceae bacterium
AGGTTCCACCCCACTCCCCACTCCCGCTCCCGCGTATCGGCGTCGTTCCGATCGAGCCGGAGCTGGGAGTAGCGGCCGACCACCTCCTGTCTCTCGGGCAGGACGAAATAGCCCGCACTGATCATGTAGGCCCAACCGTCATAAGCGGCCACCGCGGGGTCGTCCGGGGCGACGTGCCGGTGGTACACGTCGCCGACCAGGGAGAATCCGCGCCAGGCGAAGCGGGCGTCCAGGGTGGCGGTGATCCAGTCGGCCCGCTCGTTGCCTACGGGGGAACGGCCCAGGTCCCATGCGCGAACCTCGTTCTCCCATGCGCCCTGCACGCCGGCGCCGATCGAAAGCTGCGGCTCGGTGGACCAGGCGTAGTCGCTTTCCTCGCGGGGCACGCTGCCCAGCAGGGCCCAAGTTACCCGGCCCGGGGCCATGTGGCCGTCGCTGTTGCTGGTGGCCACGTTCCGGCCGGCCCCGTCGAACAGGCCGATGCCATAGACGACGTTATCGTCGAACAACCGGCCGTGGGTCATGATGCCGAGGTCGCGGCCCTGGAACCAGCCGAACGTCTCGCTGGGCACGCCGCGCTCGGCGAAGTGCTGGCGGCGCGGCCCGACGAACCGGTGCCACTGAAACGGCACGGTGAACTGGCCGAAGCGCACCTGCAAAGCCGGGCCGAAGGCGTAGTTGATCCAGCCGTCGCGCAGGTTGCTGGTGCGGGCGTGCTCGGTCATGATGCGGAACGTCAAGTCGGGCGTAAACACGTGCCCGCGGATGTCCAGCCGCAAACGGCGGAGGAAAAAAACTGCTGGTTGCCGCCGGATCGCGGTCGGAGCGGTCCTGGTACTCGTAGCGGGGCTGGAGCCAGCCGCCGATGTGCAGCCGGTAGTTGTCGTCGGCAGAGGCCAGGTAGAAGCCGCGGTCCCAGCCGGCGGTCAGCGGGTCGACGGTGGGAGGGACCTCGACCGGCGCGGGCTGGTAGCCCTCGAGCACCCGGACCTGTTGGCGAAGCTGTTGGACCTGCGCTTGCAGTTCGGCCAGGTCGTCCTCGCTGTACTTCGCCACCGCCGGCGAAGCGAAACTCAGCAGGGCCGCGCCCAAGGCCCAGACGGGCCCGGGGTATGGGAATTGGAGTGATGTCATTTTGATGTTTGTCCCATGTTCGTGCTGCGGCGGACGGATTCGTGGCTGCCCCGGCACGACGGGTTTGCCTTGTGCATCGCCCGACCGCACCATTCGGTCTCTTCGGCAAACATCGTACAACCAGAGGCGTTGCTTGACTCGTCCGGATAGGTCCGTTGTTCGTTATAAGCAACCCCCCAGTATAATCATCACAATGCTTACAATCGTGGTCAGGCCAGCGGCGCCGAGCATATTCTGATGAGCCATACGGCACCCCTCTAGTGAATTACCGTGGTTGCCCAATGGAGCCATCGTCCGCGTCCGTCGAGCAGACAAGCAGATTGGCCGGAGACGGGAAGCCGGGAAAACTCGTTCGGGCCCTTGACTCCGTAGTAGGGTACGGAGTGTAGAATAAAGTGAAAGCCGAGCACTCAGGAGACAACCCCATGAAAGCACTCACCATTGGAACCGTGGCCCGCCAAGCAGGAGTCGGCGTCGAGACCGTCCGCTTCTACGAGCGCGAGGGCCTGATCCCCCAGCCGCCCCGCCGACCCTCCGGATACCGGCAGTACGACGACGGAGCGGTCCGCCGCATCCGCTTCATCCGCCACGCCAAGCAACTCGGCTTCTCGCTGCGCCAGATCCGGGAACTACTGGCCCTGCGGGCCGACGCACAGACTTCCTGCGCGGAGGTGAAAGAGCAGGCCGAGGCGAAAATCGCCGAGGTCGAGCAGAAGATTCAGGACCTGCAACGGATCCGGCAGGCACTCGTGGAACTGACCGCTTCCTGCGCCGGGCGCGGCCCGGTCAGTGCATGCCCTATCCTGGAGGCCCTGGAGGACAACACGACTAGTTAAATGGAAACACACACTTCGGCCGCGGAAAGCGGCCGGTGTGCGGTTGGTGCTTCTGCGGCATGTGCTCCCGGCCGAGAAGCGCCCATTACCTTCATCCTCGGGAGCGAAAGAGGTTTTGCGATGAGCAAGAAACGAAAAATCGAGGTCTTCAGCGCCGGCTGTGTCGCGTGCGAGGAGGCCATCGAATTGGTGTCTCAAGCGGCTTGCCCCTCGTGCGAGGTGACCGTGCTGGACATGAACGACCCGGCCGTTGCCACCCGGGCCAAGGGCCTGGGCATCCGGTCGGTGCCGGCGGTCGTCGTCGACGGCAAGCCGGCCGGTTGCTGTGCCGGGCGCGGGCCGGACGAGGCGGCGCTGCGGGCCGCCGGACTGGGCCAGCCGATCGCGTAACGGCCGATCGGCCGATTGGCTGGGGGGCGGTGCCCTTTCGGGTGCGCCGCCTCCCTTTTCCCTCGCGCATCCCTCGCGCGGAGGGCTCTTGCAAGCTTGCGTAATGGGAGCTAAGCTGAAGTTTCCTGAGGAGGTTGGGACATGACCGAATATCACTTCTGCTTGAATGTCGGCGGGAGCTTCGCCGTACCGCTATCCGATGAAGATCTTCTGCGTGCGACCGATGCCTTGGGGGAGGCCGGGTGCGACGATTGTTCCATCGGCGTCCATGGCCAGGCGTTGGAATTGGAGTTCGACCGAAAAGGCGAGTCGCTGCAAGAGGCCATCGCCACGGCGATTCGCGACGTGGAACGCGCGGGTTACGGGGTGGAATCTGTCCGAATGGACCGGGACGCCGTCCTTGCCGTCTCGTCGGTCTGAGCATGCCCCGGGAAGGCCGCCACCATGCCATCAGATGCATTCGTCGCGGGGGATGGCCAAGTGCTCCGGTTCCCCATCCAGGTGCTCCCTCAGATCGTAGGACCGCTCCACCGAAAGCTCGCCGGGCGGGGCCCCGTCAGTGCCTGCCCCATCCTGGAGGCCCTGGATTCGCAAGCCGCGGGCGCAACGCGTCGAGCGTGGCGTAGGCAACCGGGATGATGATGAG
>PWXP01000081.1 GCA_003561895.1 Planctomycetaceae bacterium
ACGCCGCCGCAGTTGCTCGTCGTACCGGGCCTTTTTCTGCGGGTTGAGCAGGCACACGCGGGCGGCGGCCAACTCGTTGAGCAGCTTTTGGGAAAGTGCGGCGTACCGGCCCGACTGGTGGTTCCGCACGTGTGCCATCTGGCGGTCGGCCGCATCGTGGATCACCTCGGCGTCGGACTCGAACCGCTCAATGCCCAACAGCCGGTAATAGTCCGCCGGCTGCTGTGCGCGTGGAATGCCCAGCCAGCGGTGATAGGGGTTGAAGGAGTCACTCATGTCAAAGTGTCCTTTGCGAAACCGAATGTCGATTGGCCAAAGGGGCGAACTCGCCCGCGTTCGCGATTTCCGCATTGGGATCGATCGATGCTGTCATGACCCTATCTCCCCATCTTATGCCGGCCGCCGGGCTGGCGGGCCTATCAAGGCGGGCCCCAAACCGGCGGGGCCTCAGCAAAAGCCATGACCCACACGATGCCGAAGAACGTCAGGAGTATTCCTACCAGCATGAGGATTGCAATGTAAGTCCAGAAGACGCCGACGGTTTGAAGCGCCTTGGTAAGAATGATGGGCGCTTGATTATAGCGGAGAACGGCGAGCCTGCTTGCGTACTGCAGCAGCATGAAGGCGGCAACGATCTGCACCAGGGCCGCCACCAGGTAACTGATGCCGACGAGCACGAAGAAAGGAACGCCGCGACCCGCCCCGGTCACCAGCAGGATAAAGCCGAACAGGCCGCCGGGGGCGGCGAACACCAGGGTAATGATGCCAATGGTCATCACCCAGGGGCGCGAATCGACGGCCGCCCGGCACAAATGGGCAGGAAGTTCCTCGGCATCGCGGGCGGCCACGGTTGGCTGCGCGGCTTCTTGCGGCTGTTGCGCCGGGAACACGTGCGCCAACTCCGGCACCTCGCCGGCCATAACCCAGCCTTCCATTCCCTCGGCCCAGACCTGGTTGGTGGGTTTGAGCCTGCCGGAGGCGATCCCGTCCATCAGCGCGGCGCGCGACACCGGCCCGTTCTCCTGTCCGTCGAGTTCGTAATACCATTGCCGCGGGTCGGTATCGGCCGCGGCCGCCGGCTTCCGCGGCTCGGCCGGTTTGGCGCTCCAGGCCGGGCCTCCGGCGGGCTGGGGTTGGCCGGCGGGCGGGGCCTCGGCAGCCCGGCGCGCCTGCCCGTCGGCCGGAACAAACAGATGGGGGTAGGTGGAGGCCGGCGACCAGTTCACCCCGTCGGCCGAAAGCTGGTGTAATCGGCCGAGCTGTCCCCGGCGGGCCAGGGCGCGGAGCTTTTCCTCGTCGAACGGGCCCAACACCCTGCCGCGAAGGCGGACATACAACGCCTCGGTCATCGTGTGTCTCCCTTTTTTTCAGGCGGGGCTAAGGCTGCCCTTGCACGGACCCGGTGACAAACAGCGGCGTCCCTTCGCGAAGGGACGCCTCCGCCGCTGAGTCGACCACCACTTCGCCGCGCTGGAATGTGCCTATCCGGAAACTCTGAACGTCGTTCCCCTCGGTGCAAAACACGAACACTTCCCCCGCGCCGCGGGAAGGAACACCGACCACGGGCGCCCACCGGTCTTGCGAATTCCTGCGAAGCCATCCCAGCCACTGGTAGGGGCTGCCGGGCGGCTGGTGAAGGGCTTCCAGCAGTTCCTTGGCGCGGTTCCGCGCCGCAGCGAAAGACGGCATTCGATTCAACTCGGCGTGGGCGCGCTGCCGGGCCTTTCCGGCTTCGGAACAAGTCGGGTCCATCCAGTTTGCGAACAGGTTCACCTCTGAGCCGCTGAACGCCTCGCTTTGGGCTTCGAAGGCTTTCTCCATGGGATAGCTGCCATTACGGGCCGCGCTCAGTGCCATTCTCAGCAGGTCGAACCGCAGCAATGCATCCACGGCGTCGGCCCGATAAATGGCTTCCATGATCGCGTACCACGTCGATTCCCAGTTCTGGTGGTCGAGTTCGGCCAACATCGGCCGGAGGGCTTCGCTCAGGGCCACCTGGGGCGCGACGGCCACCTCGGCATGGTGGCCGTGGACCATTCCGCCCTGTTGCCGGCCGGCCCGGTTGACGACGTATTGAATGGGCGTGGGACCGGGCCGGAGCGTGGGTTCCTCCAGCACGTAGTACCGCCTCCCGCTGGCGCGGTCCTCGACGCACCAGCAGGCGCGCATAATCGGTTGGTTCAACTCGCGTTCCAACGCGGCCCGGCCGCGTCCCGCGCCGCGATTGGCGACGGCCTCCAACAGCGGAACCCGCTCCCGGAGAGCTTCGCCATAGGGCGTTCCGTCCAGGTTGCCGGCGCTCCCTTCAAGAATGTTTCCCACCGCTTCCAGGTACTCTTTGGCGTTTTCGGGCGTCAGCAGCGCCGGCACTTCATCGTTCCAGCGCTCCACCAAGGCGTTGAACGCGGCCACGGCCTCCCAGATCGCCCTGTCCTCGGCAACGCGGCGAAAATCGGATGCCCGGGACGCCGGGGCGAACTCCGCGGCATGGGCACTCAACGCGGCATGGTACCCGGCGGGGTTGCCCACGGCTTGGGTCACGGCGTCCAGGTACGGCGCCTCCCGCTGAAGCGTGGCCAGCGATTCTCGAAGCGTCTCCAGGTCCTGCTCGTATCGTTCGATCCGCCTCCGGTAGAGGCCGGGGACCTCAAGCTCCCGAACCTTGTCGGCCAGTTCGCGGAGCGTGCCTTGTGCCTGCTCGATCTTCCCCGCATCCGGTGCGGCCCCCAGACGCTTAACGTCGTCGCCCAGTGAATCGAAGTGCTCGCGGAGCTTCGCGAGTTCTTTGTCGCGAAGTTGCTTGCGACCTGCCTCCACGCGCCGCGCCAGCGCCTCGACCCGAGCTTTGTCCTCGTCCGTTCCGGCCCACCGCTGCGCTTCGTTCAGCGCGCTTTCGGCTGCAACCACGGCTTCTTGACATTCTGCGAAGTCTTGCCACGTGCCCGCCTTGCCGGTCAGCTCGCGGGCGGCGCCGAGCAGGTCGTCGACCTCAGCGGCGGCCGTG
>PWXP01000566.1 GCA_003561895.1 Planctomycetaceae bacterium
GCAACGCATCACGGTCGGCGCCTTCCCCGCGGGCGCTCTGGAACAACTCCTGCATTTGCGTTCGCACGCCTTCGGCAATCTCGGCCAGTTTGGCTTTCTGATCGTCCGAAAGCTTCAGCAACTGCTGGACTCCTTCCTGACGAAGGACGCCAATGCCTTGCTGCTGCGCCCGGATTTGCGCCAAGCGTTCCATTTGCTCGGGCTCGAGGATCTTCGCCAATTCCTCACGGGCCTTGGCGGCGCGTTCCGCGCCCTGCTCGCGCAGGCGCTCCATGGCTGCGCGTCGTTCCTCCGGCGACGCGTCGCGCAGGTTCTGCCACTGGCCTCGCAGGCCTTCCCGCTGCGCGGTGCGCCACTCTTCAAGGGCCTGCTTCTGCTCGGCCGTGAGCTTGATCTCCTCCTGGACCTGCGGCGAACGCAGCAGGGCGACGTTGTCCAACCCGCCCATCATGCCACCCATCCCGGGGCCCCTGCGTGGCCCCGGCTGGGCCAGGGCGACGCTGGCCGCGACCAACGTCAGGCAAACGAGACCGACTACACACGAACCTCTCATAACACTACTCCTCCGAAAAAGTACACGGAACGTAACGGAAACTCTGGTTTTCACGCGGAAGTGCGCGGTTGCGACATGTTGGCGGCGGCTTCACCCCCCGCGCGGGAGCCAGCTACTCTTCGTCGCTGCCTCGCGCCGCCAGCCTCCGCCAAACATCGGGGTCAACCAGTATGGAACCCCGCCGAAAGTCAAGAGTTCCGAGCGAAGAGAAACTTTTCAGGAGGGCCGGGGTTTGTTTATAATATATGCGTATAGGGTGCGCGCTCGCGCGCATCCGGTGAGGGAACGGGGACTCACCGAGGTACCGGGAGTTGGAAAACGTGGGATAGGCTTCCAGCCTGTCTTTTCCGGCGAAAGGCTGGAAGCCTATCCCACGCAATTCGGTAGGTTATTGGGTTACGACGGCTAAGGGTATAAATCGTAAAGAAAGCACGTCTTCCGACAGCGACACGACTTACCACGAGCCGAGCGCTTCGCCGCTGTTGCGCGAGCCGAGCGCGCGCCAGGTGTCAAGGTCGATCGTCTCGCTGACGAAGTGAACCGAGCCGTCCACCAAGGCCACGTTCACGCCGCCGGGATGGCGGCTGCGGGCCGTCTGCCAGAGCGACCGCAAGGGCGACCATTTCGCGCAGTCGGGCACGGGCGAGTTCGGGCCGTGCCAGTGGTAATAGGCCCGGTAGAGCACGAATCCGTCGAACCAACGCCCCGTGCGCCGCGGCTGGGAAGCGACCGGCTGCCCGAAACGCGTGCACCACTCCACGCTAAGCGTGGGGTCCCCGCCGCTGCGCGCGCCCACAATAACGTGGTTCTTGTTTTGCTCGGTCAGGGTGACGGAGGAGGACGCCATGTGCGCATCGGGCAACAGGCTTTCGGAAAACGCCGCCGTATTGCTGGTTCCGTCGGTCACGTCGGCGAAGCGGATGCCATTTCGGTTGTTGAACAACCCGTCGGTGTCGAACACCGCTGTTCCCGTGGCGGTCGGCGCGCCGCGTCCCCAGCAAGTCATATAGTTGCTACCGGCGAACTCCAGCTCCGAGTCCGGCGGCACGCTCTTTTCCCCCCGGTCGCTGGGACAGTAGAAGAATGGAATCTCCTGGGTCAACGCCTCGTGGTTGCTCGGATGCACCCCGTACCCGGGCCCCCTGTACACCCCGGTATGTCCATACAAGGGAACCTGAAGATTCAGCGACTCGTACAGGTTGAACTGCTCCATGTACGGCGTGAGCATTGCCAGGGGACCCCAGCGGTACTGCCAAGCGGGAATATCCTCGTACCCCGAGCAGGTTTTCGATGGCGACCCGACGGGAAATCGCTTGTGACTGCCGTGGAAATTGTGCAAGGCCAGGCCGATTTGCTTGAGATTGTTCGTGCAGCTCATCCGCCGGGCCGCTTCCCGGGCGGCCTGCACGGCAGGAAGGAGCAAGGCGATAAGGATGCCAATGATGGCGATGACCACCAGCAGCTCAACCAGGGTAAAAGCTGCGCAACGGCGCGGCGGCGAGCGGTGGCCGGGTAGCGCCGGTCTCGCCGCATTACGGCAAAGGGGCGGTTTCTTGGACGTGCCGGTGCGGGTGGACGGCAGGATGGCCGTGCAAGCGTGGGCGCTCGTGGCCCTGAACGTCGGGTTGGCTGGGTCGATGGTCATGTGCATGGTGGGATGGTTAGGCCGTTCCGAGTCCGTGGCGTGCCATCGCGCGCCGCGTCTGGCAGGCGCCTTCGGTCGTTGGCTGCCGCGGGGGGTTACCGAGGGGGGATGTTACGAATCGCCGTTTCGTATTACTGTCATTCTACCGAACCGACAACAGAAGGCAAGGGCTAAGCGGCCCGTTTGCTCGCCAGAGCGGCGCGCACCGCACTGCACCCCAGGAGAGGGGGCGTCTGTAATGCCACGGCAGGACCGGACCCGACTACACGTGAGGCTAGATAGGGGGACGAGGGGTGCGAGTCCCACCATCATCCCGTTCTCCGGCCTACACCTATCTTTCGGCGCCGGCCCGGGTTTGGGGGAAAATAGTCAGGTGTTCAGTTCGTTGGTGGGACTCGCACCACTCGTCCCACCCTACTTGGAGCATCGAGTCGAGGAGATGGGCGTGCCGCGTTTACCTCCGCCGGCGGTATCGCACCATGCCCGTCTCGTCGATAAACAGTTTCGCCTCGTCGTAAACCCACATTTCCCAGCGGATCTCCCTCCGGCTGCGGTCGCGTCCGACGGGCAGTTCGCCGCGGAGGTCGAACACCCGGTCGGGATCGCCGAACTGGCGGCGAATATCGGTGGCGGGAATCGGCCTGGAGGACGTGAAAGTTACCGGCCGCGCCTCGCCCAGGGCCACGCGAATGGCCGGCGGAACCTTGGCGTCGGGATCAGGAGTCAACAGCGCCGTTAGCTCGTCGTCGCCGCCGCGCTGAGCGGACGGTGGCGGCTCCCGCGGCGGCGGTTCGGCCGGCTGCTGCGGCATCGGCCTGGCAGAGGGGTCGGGCGGCTCGGCCCCGGGGGCGGCCCCAGCCGGCTCTCCCGGACCTTCCGGTTCCGGCACCGGCTCCCCCCCGAACGGTTCGCGCTCTGCCGGCTGAAGCCGGCGCGCCTCGGGGGCCGGTGCGGGCCGCTTTCGCGGATCGCCCACCGGAGCGCTCAGTTCAATACTCACTTCCTTCGCCCGAATGGCGTTCGGACCGATCTGAGGGCCCTTGGCCGAAACGTGATCGCCCGGTCGGGCCCCGCTGTAGTCGGAAGTCTCGAGTGCGATAGTAGGCAATTCGGTCAATTCCACCCGCAACGGGCCCTTGAACAGGGGGTGGGGCACTTCGAGCGACAGAAAGTTCCCTCGATAGTTGCGGACCCGGCCGCGAAGCTCCAGCATCACCTCCTCGGCCCCCTCTGGTATGGGGTTTTCGGGGGCGAGCATCGGCATGCCTACCGCGGGATCGTGCTTTCGTTCGCCCGGCGCCGGCGGCTCGTACTGACCCCGGCGAAATGCCCCCCGCCTCCGCCCGGGCCGATTGGCCACCTCGCTCAGGGTCAATTGGTGTACCGGGTCGCGCACCTGTCCCCGCCGGTTGACCGTCGCCAGGAGGCGGACAAACGCGCCGCGTTGCAGCAGGTCGGGCTGGGCCGTGCCGGTAACCTCGATGTCCGCGTCCGGGGGAACCACGAGCGTCCAGGTTTCATTGGCAGGAGTTTTCAGCGCAATTCTGCCGGGCCCTACGGCCTCGACGGCGCCGGATATGCTGAGGTCGCCCTCCTGAGCGAAGGCGGCGGCGGCCAGGACCGTCACGACCCCTGCCGAGAGCACCCACCGGCAAAGCCTCGCCGCGCCGGTTGTCCTTCGGCGCCCACCGGACACAAACGCAGTCATCATTTCCCCCTCATGCATCGGACCCGAAGCCCCAAGCTCCACACTTTCATGATAGCCGACAATTGCCGCCGTAGCTACCGCTGGGAGGCAGCCTTTCACGGGGGCAACTGGCCCTGGAGCCGCGCAAACCGTAGAATAAGGCGCGGTATTGGAGGGCAGGGCCGTGCGTACCGGCGCATCGACCCTGCCTCCCTCATCGGCTGTAATGTTTACCGCGGCTGAGACGGTTCGCCCCACCGTTGTCGGCGCGAGGCGAGCGGTTCCATGCCGCCCCCCTACCACACTGGAGACACGATGCCCCGCGACCCACACCAGCTTACCGTTCCCGAGTTCGTGGCCAGGAAGGCCGACGGCCGGAAGCTTACCGTTCTGACGGCCTACGATTACCCGACCGCCCGTATGTTGGACAGCACCGGCATCGAGGGCATTCTCGTGGGCGACAGTCTGTCGATGGTCGTTCAGGGGCACGCCAACACCCTGCCGGTGACCTTGGAGGAGATGATCTATCATGCCGAGATGGTGGGCCGGGCCGTCCGGCACGCCCTGGTGATCGTCGACATGCCGTTCCCGAGCTTCCATTTGGGCACGCATCGGGCGATCGACAGCGCGGGCCGCATCCTGAAGGAAACCCGGTGCCAGGCCGTGAAGCTCGAAGGCGGCGTCGAGCAGGCCGAAACCATCGCGGCGCTGGTGGCCGCCGGCATCCCGGTGATGGCGCACGTGGGACTGCGGCCGCAGAGCATCCATCAGTTGGGCGGCTACCGCGTGCAGCGCGACGAGAAACAGCTTTTGGCCGACGCCCGGGCAGCCGAGCAAGCCGGCGCGTTTTCCATCGTGTTGGAGTGCATTCCCACCGGCATCGCCGGGCGCATCAGCGGCGAGCTGCACATTCCAACCATCGGTATCGGAGCCGGGCGGGATTGCGACGGCCAGGTCTTGGTGATCCACGATTTGCTCGGGCTTCACGACGGCCGTGTGCCGAGGCATGTGCGGGCCTACGCCGACTTGCGAAGCGAGGCGTGCCGAGCAATTACCCGATTCCGCGACGACGTGCGCCAGGGAGAGTTTCCCGGCGCCGAACAAGCCTTCCAGTAGCCCCCACCACTCACGGCAACGGAGCGGTACACGATGCCAAACCGACTGCATGCGTCCCTGAGTCCCTATCTTCTGCAACATGCCGAGAACCCGGTCGACTGGTATCCGTGGTGCGAGAAAGCTCGGCAGAAGGCGGCAGAGGAAGACAAGCCGATTTTTTTGTCGATCGGCTATTCGGCGTGCCACTGGTGCCACGTCATGGCGCACGAGAGTTTCGAGGACGACGGCCTTGCCCGACTGCTTGCCGAGCACTTCGTCAGTGTCAAGGTCGATCGGGAGGAACGGCCGGACCTCGACCAGCTTTACATGGACGCCGTGCAGATGATGGGGGGGCAGGGAGGCTGGCCGCTTTCGGTATTCCTGGCGCCGGATGGACGGCCTTTTTTCGGCGGCACCTATTGGCCCTACCCGGCGCGCGGCGGCATGCCCGGCTTCGATCAGGTGCTCGCGGCGATCGCCGGCGCCTGGCGGGATCGGCGGCAGGAGCTTCTCGAGCAGGCCGAGAAGGTAACCCGCTTCCTGGTCGAGGCAAACCGGGGCGCCGGCGAAGGGGCGATGCCCGGCCCGGAAACGCTGGCAGCGGCCGAGGCGGCGCTGCGGCAGGCGTTCGACGCCGAGTTCGGCGGCTTTGGCCCGGCGCCGAAGTTCCCGCAGCCCACCAGCCTGCGGTTGCTGCTCCGCCGCTGGCGGCATTCCGGCAACGACGACCTGTTGCGGATGGTCGCGAAGACCCTCGAGTGCATGGCCGGCGGCGGCATCTACGACCACCTGGGCGGCGGGTTCCACCGTTACAGCGTCGACCGCCGCTGGCTGGTGCCCCATTTCGAAAAGATGCTGTACGACAACGCCCAACTTGTCGCCTGTTACGTCGAGGCGTGGCAGGCCACCGGCCGCGACGAGTTCGCAGACGTTGCCCGCGAAACGCTCGACTACGTCCTCCGCGACATGGCCCACCCGGAGGGGGCCTTCTTCAGCAGCGAGGACGCCGACAGCGAGGGCCGGGAGGGAACCTTTTACCTGTGGAACCCCGGTGAGGTGCGGGCGGTACTCGGCGCCGGCCGCGCCGAGACCTTCTGCCACGTGTACGACGTGACGGAATCCGGCAATTTCGAGGGGAAGAGTATCCTGAACCGCCCCCGCGCCCTGGCCGAACACGCCCAAGCGCTGGGCCGGACGGTTGAGGAACTCTCGGCCGGATTGGAAGCAAGCCGCGCGGCACTGCGGGCCGCGCGGGCGAAGCGCGTTCGACCCGGCCGCGATGACAAGGTGCTGCTCGGCTGGAATGCGATGATGGTCGACGCCCTCGCCCGGGCCGGCGCGGCGCTGGGCCAGCCGCGCTACACGGAGGCCGGCGTTCGGGCCACCGAGTTCCTGCTGGGCCGGCTGCGGGATGAACGCGGCCGCCTGCTCCACTGCTGGCGGAACGGTCAGGCCCTGCACCCGGCCTTTCTGGACGACGTAGCCCTCCTGGCCGACGCGCTGACCACGCTCCACGAAACGACCGGCAACGCCCACTGGCTCGACGCCGCCATGGGCCTGGCCGACGATCTGCTCGCCCGGTTCGCCGATGCCGAGGGCGGCGGCTTCTTTTACACGCCCGCCGATCACGAGCCGCTCATCGCCCGCAAAAAAGAATTCGTCGACGGCTCGACCCCGAGCGGCAATGGGCTGGCAGCGGCCGTTCTGGTGCGACTCGGCCACACGTACGGCCGCGGCAACTTCATCGAGGGCGCCGCCTCGGCCTTGCGCGCCGGCGCCGACGTGCTCGACCGCGTGCCGAACGCGGCCGGCCAGTTGCTGATCGCGCTGCAGGCGTATCTCCAGCGGGAAGCCTGAAATCGAGGCACCACGGCCGAAGTGGCGCCCCGGAACATCAGGCCGCCACCGCTTCGAACCGGCCGAACACCATGCGGCCGGCGCTGGTCTGCAGCACGCTGGTGACCGTAATGGCCACTTGCTTGCCAATGTGGTCGCGCCCCGCTTCGACCACCACCATGGTGCCGTCGTCGAGGTAGCCGATACCCTGCCCCGGCTCCTCGCCCGGTTTCACCACCTGCACTTCGATCCGCTCGCCGGGCAGAAAGACGGGCTTCAGCGCGTTGGCTAAGTCGTTGAGGTTCAGCACGGGCACGTCCTGCACGCGAGCGACCTTGTTCAGGTTGTAATCGTTGGTCAGGAGCCGGCCGCCCAGGTCCTTGGCCAGGATCACCAGTTTCATGTCGACCGGTTGTCCGACGAAGGCGGGCAATTCCTGGTCGTAGATTTCCAAATCGACGTTGGGATTGTTTCGCAGGCGGGCGAGGATGTCCAACCCGCGGCGGCCCCGGCTCCGCCGCAGACGGTCGGAGCTGTCGGCAATCGCCTGCATTTCGCCGATGACGAACTTCGGCATGACAAGCTGGCCGTCGAAGATGCCCGTCTCCACCACGTCGGCAATCCGCCCGTCAATGACGACGCTCGTATCGAGAATACACGGTTTCAGCCGTTTCACCTCCTTGGCAAACTCGACGTAGGGGATAATGAAGCGGAAGTCGTTTTTCGTCTGCAGCAGCAGGCTGATGCAGGCGTAACAGAACACCAAGCCGAGCGTCAGTTGCACGTTGTCGCGGAGGGCGGAACTCATCGGCAGCGGGGTCAGTGCGATGCCCACGACGTAGGCGAGGAACAGCCCCACCACCATGCCGAAGTAGACGGCCGTGATCGTCTGAAGCTCCTTGCGGCGGACGACGACGTCCAACCCAATGACGGCCATCGCCAGCAGGAGCATGCCGGCCAGCACGACAATGGCCATCCATTCGCTGTCTTCGGGCACGACGGGCGAGTTGATGATCGAGATCGCCAGCCCCGCCGCGACCAGCACGAACACGCATCGGAGAATAATCAGTATCACAGAGATTGTCCTTCAGGTGGAGTTCGTCCGGTACGGAAACCCGTTGACGTTGACAAAAGTCCATTGTAGGGGGTTCCTGGCGACGACGGTAGGGGCCCCCTACGGTGTTTTCTACTGGCCGCAGAGTTGCCGAACAGCACGCCACAGCCCATAATGGCCGTTATGCTGGCCTTCTACTTCATCGGGTTGGGGCATGGGAGTCAATGAGGCCAGCCGGGATGACGCTCACGGTGGGTTCGTCGATTCAGGTTCCAGGAAGTCCTCTTCTCGCTGCGTGCAGTACTCGATGATGCCCGAGATGGCGGTGATGGGGAGGCCGCGCCAGAAGATATGCCACTTCCCGGCAACGTGGTGGCCGTCGGCATGCCTGTGGTACCACGAATTGAAGGGGTTGGCCGCGCCCGAGCGCCAGAACAGCGCGCGGTGGTGCCGGCAGACTTCGCGCCACAGCTCCAGGGCCAGGCCTTCGCCGCGCGCCTCGCGCCCGACGGCGAACTTGGAAAGAAAGTGACCGTCGGCGTGCTCCTCGAGCAACACCGCCCCCCGATAATCCTTTTCCAGATAGGCCAGGCTGATCCGGTCGAGACAAGCGGGGCTCTTCAGCCGTTTTCCGAAGCTCGTTTCGAGCAGTTCCGCTAGCCGGCCGCGGTCCACGCCGGCGAGCCCGGGAAAACGCAACACCTCCGTTCCCTTGCGGAACACCGTACCCGCCCCCTTCACGGTGAACACTTCCCGCAGCAGGTTGATCGGCGAGGTGACCGAAAGGTGGACGCCCGGCCGTGCGTCGAGCAGCTTTCGGGCGAGGGCGGGAAAGTCGTATTCGAGGGGTTCCACGTGCTGGAAGCCCTCCTTGTGGGTATAGACGTAGGACAGCGGCTCGCCCGAGACGCCCTTCAATCCGCCCGCCGCCCGGATGAAGTGGATGCGTCGGGCTACGGCGGGAACCAACTGTAGCAGGGCGTCGGCCAGGGGGA
Organism: Planctomycetaceae bacterium; assembly: GCA_003561895.1. Taxonomy (GTDB): domain Bacteria; phylum Planctomycetota; class Planctomycetia; order Pirellulales; family Thermoguttaceae; genus PWXP01. The sequence goes on from PWXP01000566.1 coordinate 8,866, forward strand.
CGTCCCCCTCCACCAACACCGGCACCCTCTCCGCCCCGCCCTCCGCGCGGATGAACGCGGCGGCATCGCCCGCCTGCAACGGCCGGAACACGAAGATCGGCTCGCCCGAAAGAAGCGATTGCATCCGTTCCGCTTCGCGACCGCCCAACAGCAGGGCCGGCGCCAGTTCCAGCCGGAGCAGGAATTGGAGATCGAACGCCAGCACTCCGGCTCCCCCCTCGATGCTGCCCAGGTCGGGGCACAACAGCGCGAAGCAGGCCGTATGCTCCGACTGGAACTTCTCGAGGTAGAATTCGTACTCGTCGCGCCGGCCGATCCCGTCAAGGAACAGCCGTAGGGTCTTGTTGAGCATCATCTTCATTTCTTGACTACCGTAGTTCGATATTATCGTATCAGCGGCCGGAAATCCAGGAGAGGGCGCCCCCCATCACGCCCCTCGTGTCGCCATCGCAAGCTGGTAAGCCGTCCAGATTCGTTGCGACGCCCGGCTCCCCACGTGATCCGCAGCACTCTACAATAGGGCCATGAAGGTCGTTTCCCCTGAATCCGGCTTGAACCGCTCGCCGGCAGACTATTGTTCCCGGCCGGCAGACTATTGTTCCCGGCCGGCAGACTATTGTTCCCGGCCGGCCGCCGGTTTCGCGCCCCCCCGGATCGTGCTGGCCAAGGGGAGCAACACCTCGGCCCCGCGCCGCAGGCTGGCCGGCGCGATCTGCGCGGCGTATCCGGGCGCGGAAGTGATCGAGGCCTTCGATACGGCCCATAACCGCGTCCGCCTAGCGTCGGCCGCTCCCCTGGAACGTCACGGGGAAGGCAAGCAGACGCTGGTGCTGGCCGAACATCGCAGCGCGGTCCGCCAGAGCACCGAGGACGGCAACACCTGCCCGAACTACTGGCACTTCTCGAGTCGAACACACCGCCGCTGGAGGCCCGCATTCGGGCCATGGAGGCCTGTACCGAGGGGGGCTACCCCGTGCGCGCGGTCGTGATGCCGATTTTGCCGGTACCCGACTGGGAAACCGTCTATGGCGAGTTTTTGCGGGGTCTGCTGCGGCGTCGAATGTATTAAGAAATGACGCGACGTCCCACTCTACATGAATCATCCGCCTCAAGGCACCGGGCCGGGAGGGGGCGGCGGGGGCGGCCGCCAGCCGGGGCGGCGGTTCCATTGCCCGTACGGGTTCCACCAGGAATCGAACGGCAGGGTCCAGGGCCCCTGCGGGTTGCCCCAGGGGCCGTAGGGCGTGGCGCCGGCGCGGTAGGGGCGCTGCCATTCGCCGTAGGGGCGAATCTGCTCGCCGTGGCCCCACGTCTGCACCACGTGCGTGCGGTCCGCCGTCCGATCGGCGCCGCGGATGCTCGTCCGCGTGTGCCGGTAACCGCTTTCGACGAAGTTGGGCGCCTCGCGGGCGTAGGGCGTTACCTTCGGCGCGTACTGCGCCACGCGCCGGCCGCTCACCGGCTCGTGGGTGTACCGCGAGGGCTGAAAGAACCAGTCGGCTTCCGCTGCCGTTGCAAACGTCAGGGCCACCACCGTCCCCGCGATGGCCACAGCCGGATGCCGAATCATGGTAGTTGAACCTGCTGCGTGGGAAAGTGTTAATCGAGTTTGGAACGAATGACCATCAGTTGTTCGGTGTCCGGATCGTACCGGTACTGCCGCCCGTCCGGCAGTTCCGGCAGGTCGATGCGGTTGAAGTCGATAATCTCCTGCACGAACTCCTCGTGCGAGTCGGGCGCCCGGCCATGGGTGGCCTTGAACAGGTTCATGGCATGGGGAATCTGCACGTCGAACACCAGTCGCTCAGCGGCGCGCCATCGGGCGGCCAAGGGCGCCGCGATGGGTCCCGTGCCGTAGCCGTGTCCCTTCCGGCCCACGCCCACCTCGGCCGGCCGGGCCGGCGGGGGGGCGGGCTCGCTGTCGGCGCTCTGCAGCCCGTCGACGTCCAAACCGGTCGGCGGCGCGGGGGGCGGCGGGGGCGCTTCCGCTTCGGGCGCCGGCGCGGCGGGCCCGCGGCCACCGCAGCCGAGCAGCGCTCCGCAAACGCACGTGACAGCCAACGTCCATCGCATGGCGAAATTCCTTCTGCTACGGCGGCTGCCGATCGGAGTTGGTCAACCGCCCGCGGTTCTTGCCTCCCCGCCGCGGCCTGCCGTCTGGCGGCGGGTGTGCATCAACGGCGGGGCGGCCGCCGAAGGCCCGGCCGGCGGGGCGCCGGCGCCGTCGAGGTCGAAATGCCAGCCTTCCATTTGGGCCACCGTGGCCGCCCGCGTCAAATTGTAGCCGAGCGGCGTCAGGGTGATGTTCCCCGCGGCCAGCTCCGTCAGGTCGGTCTTCTGGCCGGTGGTGGAAGCGGGCGGGCCTCCGGTCAGCCAGAAGTATTCGCGTCCCCAAGGGTCGATGCGCCGCTCGAACCGGTCGTGGTGCAGGATCACGTCCATCGGCACGGTGCTCACTTGCGGCACGTCCCGCAGCGCCGCCTGGGGGATATTCATGTTGTAAAGTTGCGGCTCGGGGCCTTCCTGGGTCAGCACCTGCTCGATGATCCGCCCCGCCAAGTGGGCCGCCCGGTCGTAATCGGCGTGCTCGTCGAACTCCAGCGAGACGGCGAAGCTCGTGATCCCGTAAAACGCCCCTTCAATCGCGGCGGCCACCGTGCCCGAGTACAGCACGTTGATGCCCGCGTTCACCCCGCTGTTGATGCCACTGACGACCAGGTCGGGCATCCGGGGGCAGAACTCGGTGGCGCCGATCTTCACACAGTCGGCGGGGCTGCCCTGGACGGCCCAGCCCCAATGCTCCTCCCCATGGAAAACCTCTTTGACGATCAACGGGGTCAGGTAGGTGATGGCGTGGCTCACGCCGCTCTGCTCGGTGGCGGGGGCCACCACATACACGTCGCCCAATCGCAACAGGGCCCGGCCGAGGGCGGCCAGACCGGGCGCGTAAATGCCGTCGTCGTTGGTAACCAGGATAAGCACAGTGGGTTCCTGCCGTGGTTCGGGTACGTCCGTGAGGAAAATGCACTACCTTCCATGATAATTGCCAGGGGCGAGAAACTCAAGGGCCTGAAACACAAGCGGAAAAGTAGTCATTGGAGTTGCACGGCGCGGGACCACCGGCCACCAAACCGGGCAATCGGTCCAGGCGAACGCCGTGAAGGACGGACGGCACCTGCAGCCGGTCAAAAAGAAGACGTCACCGTTCACGGGCCGGCCGCCGACAAATTGGGACCGTCCCCCGTCAACGGTTACGGCAAGACTTTCAGCGCCTACGGGTCGATTCACTCACCGTAGCCGATCTTGGCGAGCTTCGGCTGCACGAGCCGCTCGAAGTCGGCATAGGCCAGCCGGACCAGTTCGGTGTGCGACCCGGCGTTGAAGGCGATCTCTTCGTCTTCTGCCAAGCACTCCGACACATACACCTCCATACCGTACAGGTTCCCGAACGGCGGCATGGCGCCCACCTCGCAACCGGGAAACAGGTCGGCAAACTGCACCTCGTCGGCCAGGCCGGCCTTCTTGGCGCCGGCTGCCTGTTGCAGCCGGTCGAAGTCGATTTTCAGCGAGGCGGGCAGCACGGCCATGGCCAATCGGCCGTCGAGTTCGACGATGACTGTCTTGGCAAGCTCCTTGCCCGGGATGTGCGCCGAGGCGGCGATCTCCTGCGCGGTGAAGGCCGCCGAATGGCCGATGGTCACGTACTTGACCCCCTGCGAATCCAGAAATTCCTTCAGTTGTTTCAGTGGCATGCCCCACTCCTTTCCGGCCGTCGGGCCGCGGTGTTGAACCTTGCGAGGGACGCGTCGCGCCGACAAATACCGAACGATGCGACTGCGAGGACTATAATATTGTTTCGTTCGTCCCGCGTTTGGTCAAGATGGGCGAGCGGCGGCCGTTCACCGCCGTGTTGGCGCGGTCCCCCTCCTACTTCCACCGTAACTGGTTAACGTATATCATTGCCGGCGCGTAACCGTTCACGGGGGGACTGTTCCAATTTTCGCGGCACACAGAGCGTTTAGTCCAATGCGCCACCATTGCGGCCGCGAAAATGGGACTGTCCCCTTCGCATGTAGCCCCGGTCGTACCCAACCCCCCCATCGGACTCCCCCTGTCATGAAAGATCACGAGATATTTCACAAAATCGCCCACTTCGGCATTGTACCGGTGATTGCCATCGATCGCGTCGACGACGCGCTGCCGCTGGCCGACGCGCTGTTGGAAGGCGGGCTGCCGGTCATCGAAATCACCTTCCGCACCCGCGCGGCCGCCGAGGTAATGGAGACGATCAGCCGGCACCGGCCCGAATTGCTCCTCGGCGCCGGCACGGTTCTGACGGTCGAGAATCTCGAGGCTGCGAGGTCCTGCGGCGCCGCCTTCGCGGTGGCGCCGGGGCTGAACCCGCGCGTGGTGGGGCGGGCGAACGACCTGGGCTTTCCCTTTGTGCCGGGCGTTGTCACTCCGAGCGACATCGAAGCCGGACTGGGGCTCGACTGCACCACGCTGAAGTTCTTCCCTGCCGAAGCGGCCGGAGGCGTGCCGATGCTCAAATCGCTCGGAGCCCCTTACAAGCACGCGGGAGTTCGTTTCGTACCCACCGGAGGCGTGAACATGGGCAATCTGGAAAGCTACCTTCAGCTCGATACGGTCGCCGCGGTGGGCGGCACGTGGATTGCCAAGAAGGACGACATCGCCGCCGGCCGATGGGCCGACATCCGCCAGCGATGCGCGGAAACGGTAGAGGTCGTCCGGCGCGCCCGCCCGTAAACGTCGAACGTGGGGGGGCGAACGGGCTTCTCAGAGTCTGTCCGAAAAGGCTCGGATCCAGGTTCCCTATCCATCCGGGAGAGGGTTAGGGTGATGGCTATGGGTGGCCCTGATCGTAATCTTGCCAACGGCTATCAATTCGCAAGGTTACGATCGAGGCCCTATGGGTCAAAGACCTTGCCCCTATCTTACTCATATCCCACAGCCCCTCACCCCCAACCCCTCTCCAACCGGGAGAGGGGAGTTTTCGGACAGCCCCTCAACGAAACGGCGCTCCCGCCTTTCACACTACCGTACGCGGCAGCGGAATCGCAGCACGCCGCCCTCGCCGGCTTCGAGCGGGTCGATGATTTCGGCCCGCACCACCACCGACCCGGCTTCGTTCGGTTCCGTGAAGAAGTCGGCTTCGAGGCTGCACTGGGCGCTGTCGGGGATGTACTCGAGGCGGCCGGTCAGGTTGTCGAGGATCGTCACGTTCCCGATCACCTCGTTGCCCACGTTGTCGAAGCGGATGGTGAACGCCACCTCTTCGCCCGGCTTGGCGAAGTGCTCGGAGGCGATCTTGACGACGCGCAGCCGCGGTCGGCCTTCGGGCGTGGTGACGGTGAACACGTCCTGCAGCGCCTCGGTTTGCACCTCGGCGATGGCGGCCTGGTGGTCGAGGATGATCTGGACGGCCTGCGTGGTTTCCCAGGCGTTGGCGGCCTCGACCCCCTGGGCGAGCCATGCCATTTCCGCCGCCTCCATAACGCCGCGGCGGATGATGGCAAGGTTCTCGTACGGCAGGAGCTGATCCTGGAACGCGAGCGGCCCGAGCGCTTCGGAAACCACGCCGTCGCCCTGCCAGCTCTCGTAGATACCCAGCGGCCGCTGGCCGATTTCGCCGGCCGCCTGGTAGTATTGCGAGCCCACTCCGACCGACTGGCGCATGGTGGGCCCGGCGAGGTGCTCGGGCTGTACGACCCCGGCCGCCCGGTGCGCCTGCTCGCCGGCGACCATCCCCACCACCTGCCGGACCGCCCCGAACCGCGGCGCGTAGATCTGCACCCGGTTGCTCGGCTCGACGAGGGTTCGGCCGTCGAGCGTGTCGAAGTGGGCGACCGTGTCTTCCGGGTACAATCCGCGGACGTGCCAGTCGGGGTCGACGGTAGCCGGGGCCTCGCGGTCGCCACCGTCGAACAGATATTCATCGGGCGGCCAGGGGCGAGCGATGCCCGGAGGCGCCCAGGGGCCTTCGGGGGCGTAGGGCCGGGGCGGACCCTCGCCTGGATAGGGGGATGCCGGATACCCGGCCGGCGGAGCGCCGGTGAACGCCTCCGGCGGCAGGCCTTCGGGCGCAACCCCGCCCGGAACCGTCGGCCCGTGCGGGCCGTACCCCGCGTACGGCGGAGGCCCCAACCCGGGGCCCGGCACCGGACCCCGGCACGCACTGAGGATCAGGGTCCCCAACGCGATGACCGCCAACCGCCAGAGGCGTTCAAAGTCCAGTTCGGCGGTGGAAGTCCACGGTGCGGTTCGCATGGCGGCGATCGTCTCTCCACGAATCAATCGAGTTCCTCGGCCGGCGGGGGCAACTCAAGCGGTGCCGGCACCCCCTGCCGTTGCGGCGGAAAATGCACCAGCGGCGGCGAGCCGAAAAGGAACTGGGCACTGACCTCTCGCGGATCGTCCGGCAGCCGGCCGCCCAGGCGAAGGATCGCCACGGGCCGGCCGAGCGTGTCGGCCACCGCGAGCGGGTCGCGGCGGGGGCCTGCGTCGAACCACCGGTGTTCCTCGGGATCCTCCCGCGCCGGCAAGGCGTTTCGCGGGTTCTCCAGGTAGATCACCCGCGTGACGAACTGCCCCGCCAGCGCCATGCGCAACTCCTCGAGCGTCAATTGCACGGGGATGGGGAACCGCAGTTCCTGGCCCCGCGGCGGATAGGTGCGATCGATGACCTCGACGGTCGGGAAAACTTCCAATCCCTCGGCGCCCCGAATGTGACTGACCTTCAGCCGGTACACTTGGCCGATGAGCATGCCCACCACTTGCGGCGTGGGGTCGGCGGGCTTGAAGCGCCCTCCGGCGGCCAGCGAAACCAAGGCCCCCGGAGGGGCCTTGATTTCCACTGGCTGAAAGTATCCGGGCAAGGGGCCGCCCCGCTGGAGTTGCCGGCTGCCAATCGCTCCCGGTGGCATTACACCCTGGTGCAGGTAATGGACGTCCGGCTGCTGGCCGAGCAACGCCGCGGTTTGCAGCCACAACACAACCATTACCCGTGCCGAAATGCCGACAACTCGCCCGCAGCTTGCCGAGGCCTCAGGTGCCGTACAGCGGTGCATGCGGATCATTGCCACGGACTAAACTTCCTTACGTCAAACGCCTTGGGTTTCGATGCTCGTCGGAGTTCACGCTTCAGCGTGTTGGTTGGAGTTCACGCTTCAGCGTGTTGGTTGGAGTTCACGCTTCAGCGTGTTGGTTGGAGTTCACGCTTCAGCGTGTTATGCACGGCATGTACCGGATTCGCACGCTAAAGCGTGAACTCCAACCGGTTCTCTTGGGGCGGCTCTCGCGAGCGGCACCGGTCGCCTCCTCCGCGCTCCCGCTCAATGCGGCGCGGGGGAGAGGGCCGTGCCGGAGTCAGGGCAGACCGCCTGGCCTGGGAACGCACGCTCGACGATGCGCGCCCGGCTGGGCGGCTTCGGATAGCTGTACCCGGGACTCTGCCGCACGTTGATATCCACCTTGTCGGTCGGACCGGGGATCCGATGCGGTGTGCGATTCGTCATTGTGTGCTTCTGGAGCCCGGCCGGGATGCCGTGGGGCACGTGCGGCGGGCCGGGAAGGCCGATCGGCGTGCCGGTCATCGGCATGCCGTACTGCGGACCGGTCACGCCGGAGATGTACGTGCTGGGCATGGTCGTCGGGTGGCCCGGCATGCCCATCGGAGGCGGCCCGCCCCCCATCACGGGATGGCCGGCGTGACCCCACGCCTGCTCGTGGCCGGCGGGCATGACCTGCTCCTCGTCGAGAAACTCGCCGGGCATTTCCAGGTCTTTGTTGCCCAGGCGGGCAATGGCCAGGATCGAACCCCGGCGGTCGGCCTCGACGATCGGGTCGACGCCCGGATCGAGCCGCGTACTCACGAGCGTTTCCACCCCGGCCAAGGCCAACTCCTGGTACTCGGGATCAGGCAAGTAAATGACCTTGGTAACGAAGTTGCCGGTGAGCACCTGGTTGAAGTCCTCCTCGGTCCATTGGATCGGAATGGCGTTATGGGCAAGGAAGGCTTCCGTGCGCGGCATGGCGGGCCCGACCTCGATGGTCGGGTACAACTCCACACCCGGCCGCCCCGGAATATTCGTCAGTTTCAGCCGATAGATCGCCCCCTGGGCGAAGTTCTGCCGGCCGGGGATGATCAGCGGCTCGGAGTCGAACGCGCCGGGCACGGTCACGTCCCACTGCACCATGGCGCCCTCCGGCCCCACAAAGGTCAGTTGCGAGCTGGCCTGCACCATGGGCATACCCGGTTGGTGCATCATTACTCCCGGCCCGGGGCCGCCGACACCGGGCCCGGGCTCCATAAGCCTCTGGGCGGGCGGCAGATTGTGTCGGGCGGGTCCCGTACACCCGGTTGCCGCCAGCAAGGCCACTACGGATGCCACTACGGTTGTCCTCATTGCATTTTCCCCCTTGCGTTCGGCTCGCCTTCGGGCCGGATCGACCGCCCGCCCGTCGCGAACATGAGAAGTCTCTTATCCTCGGTGTCCGCCTCCGGGCGGAACATGATCCCTAACCGGCCCAGTCCACCCCCGGCGGCGTCATCGCAGCCCGGGTATTGGATTGGGCGAACAGCCGCGGCAACGCGAAGTCCTGTCGCGCAGAGCACCCGTTCTGAGGGTTATGGTCGGCCTGTTACAACGCGATTCTTTGGAAAATCCCGCAGAACCGTTAGAAAACGCCCAATTTGACGCAGGCTGCCCTCGGAAACCCCCCATCCCGACTTGTTATCAGTGCCACTGGAGACGGGTAGCCGTTCACGCCGCCTGCCCACACCCTCCTTCGTCCCCGCCGGGCTCGCCCCGGCCGGTCCCATGACTGGCCAGCTACCACGCCGCCTGCCCCCTCGCGCCCTCGAGTTGCGAGTTTTTGGGGTTCTCCCGCCAGGAAGGTTGTGCTACGATCCCGGTTCGGTTCCTGGTCGGCTGCTGGCTCGAGAGGGCAGGCAGTCTTTTTCGCCGCGCGTTTTGGGCTGTGCGCCCCTGCGGCGGCAGCGGCGCCCGGAGGGCGGCTCCTTGCGTTTCGTCGCCTTTGCACTCCTGTTGATGGCCGGCTGGGGCTGCTCCGCCCTACCCACCCGCCCGCTCTCATTACCCGGCCGCTACACCCTGGTCCGCGAGCCGCTGGTCGTTTACAGCGACTTTCCCATCGAGTCGCACCACCGGCTACTCGATGAGTTGGTGGCGCGTCGCTCCGACATCCGCCGGGTTCTCGACCTGCCCTATTCCGACGAGCGCGTGCACGTCTACCTGTTCGAAAGCACGGATCGGTTCAACCGCTTCATGCGGTTGTACCATCCGCAAATGCCGGCCCGTCGGGCATTCTTCCTGGAGACCGAAACGCGGTTGCTCATCTACGCTCAGTGGGGCGACCGCGTGGCCGAGGACCTGCGCCACGAGGCCACCCACGCCTACCTGCACGCGGTGGTGCCCAATCTTCCGCTGTGGCTCGACGAGGGCCTGGCCGAATACTTCGAGGTGCCCCGGGGCTACGGGGGCTTGAACCGCGAGAACCTCGAGGCCGTGCTGGCGCACATCGAGCGGGGAGAATGGAACCCGGACCTCAGGGGGCTCGAGCAGCTCGCCCCGACCGACGACATGACGCACGACGAATACGCCGAGGCATGGGCGTGGGTCCATTTCCTGCTGCACGGGGGCGCGGGAGGCGACACGCTCGTGCGCGACTACCTTGCCGACCTCCGCGGCGACGCCGCCGTGGAGCCGCTCTCGCACCGGCTGGCACGGATCGTCGCTTCGCCCGAGGAAGCGCTCAACGGCCATCTTCGGCAACTCGCGGCCCTCACCACGTTGCCCACAACGTGCCCGACCGGCCAACCTCCGAGGCGGTAGGCCGGGGCCGTTTCCATGGCTCGGCGGAGCCGGCTGAAATAAATCGCGTGGACCGGCTCGCCGGCCAGGGCTTCGGCCGCGGCGTCGCTTTGCCGCCGACCCAACTCGGAAAGGGGAACGTCCGACTGGCCCTGGATGCGGCCCTCGGCGTTGTACGCGCTCTCTCCATGGCGAACAAAGTACAACAGCATGGTTTCTGTGCAGGATGACGGCCGCCGTCGTTCGCGGACGATCTGCAGTGCCGGCCCTCAGCTAGTTCAGGCCGGTTTCCGCAGGGCGACGGTCGACGGGCTTCGACATAGGGCGTATCCGGCGGAGTGGCCGCAGAACTCGTCGAAGCTCACAATTTCAGCATTCCATGGCCCGCCCGGCGGCCCGCCGGTAGCCTTCAACGGCGATGCGCCCGGGTCGAATGTCGACGATCGCGTAGGCATTGTTTTCCGGCCCGGAGCCTTCGACCATCGCCCGGAGCGTATAGTAGTGGATGCCCTCGATCCGGCGGTACGAGCCCGAGTGATGATGCCCTTGGAACACGGCCAGCGTATTGCCCGACGCTTCGAGCGCCTTTCGGACGTCGGCGGCGTTGTTGACGTAAATGCTCCCTTCGCCGTCGAGGAGTTGGTGTAAGAATATGATGGCGGGCTTCTGCGCCGCGTCGAGGTCCTGCTTTAGCCAGTCGATTTGATCGGGGGGGATATTGGCGTCGGTCCAGCGGAAATTGCCCCGGTCGTAGGGGGCGCCGTCGGCGCGGAAGTTGGGATCGAGCACGACAAAGTGCAGCCCGCCCCGGTCGAACGAATAGAACGAGCGATCCGGATCGATGCCCGTGTTCTCGATCTGCCCGAGCACCTGCGGTTTGGACAGCGCGTCCATGTTATGGTTGCCCAGTGCGTGGTAGCGCGGGCCGGCGAAGCGGGCGAACTCGGCCTCGATGTCGGCCAGGTAACGCAAGGCGTCGTCTTCGGCCGGTTTGCGCGCGCCGTCGTTGAAGTCGCCCAGTTCGACCAGTAGCGCGACCTCCGCGTCGTTCATCCGGTCGACACATTCGCGCATCTTGGCAACCGACTCGCGGTAGTGCCGATTGCCGCGCGATGCGTAGTCGGCGTAATGCGAGTCGGTCAACATGCCGAACCGGAGGCGCCCGCTGCCGGCGCCGCGCGCCCAGCCGGGGGTGGCCAGGACGGCCAGCGAGGTTAAGACAAACTTGCGGCGGGTGAACTGAGGCATGGCAGTCTTGTCAATGCTCGGCTAACGTGGGAGAGGCTTCCAGCCTGTCCTTTCCGACCGGAAGGCCGACAGGCTGGAAGCATCCCACCTTTCATGCCGCGCCACGTTATTGCGCGGCGGCAACGGTTGCCAGGTCGACGGCAACGATTTCGAGGCCGTTGATCATGGGCCCGAGTTCCGAACCGTCCGACTTGCGCAACTCGATGGTGATCCGTTCGTCGGCTCGGACGGTCAATTCCTTGACGGCGCCGCGGAAGCAGCCCCCCGTCTCGGCAACGATGTCGAACTCGCTGAGGACCTCCTCGCCGTCGATCAGCACGTCGAACACGCGCTGGCCGGGTTCCACGCCGTCGGCGAGTTCGGCGAAGTGGAGGCGAACGGTATAATCGCCCTCGACCACCTCGTCGATCCGGATGCGCTCCTCTTCGTCGGCCTCGCGGGCCGAGGCGGCCACCCAGGCCAACGAGGCGCCGGCATCGGCGATGGCCGATGCGTGGCGGCGGTGCGTGCCCGAGGCGTCGTGCCATACCCTGCCGGCGTCGTCGACCCGTCGTCCCGGGGCGCCGAAGTTCACGCCGTGCCCTTCCGGGTCGGGCCGGGAGGCGTGGTAGCGGGTCCAGAACTCGATGTTCGGGTCGCCCGGCATGTGCACCAGCGCCAGCGAGGTCTGCTGCGCGTAACTGCACGTGCAGCTTCGGGTGTAGTCGAGCGCGTTGAGCACGCCGTCGGCGGCGAGCATGTTGGGGGTGCACCCGGCGCGGAACCCGCCCAGGGTGCCGGTGCCGCTGTCGTGCTCGAGGTCGAAGAAGCCCGCATACCCGGTGCGATACAGCAGCAGGTTATCGCTGGCGTTGAGCGTATTGCAGCCGTAGCGGCGCCGGTAGCTCCAGTCGTCCTCCCTGCCGGTGTGCGGCTGCTCGCGCGTCCACCGCTCGCCGGTCAGCAACGAGATGGCGTTGCCGGGCCGGCCGGGGATGAGCATTTCGCCGCGGAGCGCGGCGGGCAGGACGAAGCGCCCGCCTTGCCAAAGGATTTCGCCGTCGTCGGCGCGTCGGGCGGTGATGTTGCGGGGCTCGTCGCCCAGCCGGCGGCGCAGGTCCTGGCTGCCGCCTTCGATGAGGATGTCGTGCTCTTCGCTGTACAGCAGGAACGTGCCGAACACGTTACTGTCGGTCCGCCAGCGCTCTTCGCCGGTTCGCAGATCGAGGGCCAAGACCACCGAGGGCTCGTCGGAGTCGGCGCCTCGGCGCGCGAGTTGCTTCACCGCGTTTTCCGAAAGGCCGTCGATGACGAAGACCGTATCGCCGTTGCTGATAATGGCGTTGTGCCGGAAGCCGATGTTCGCCTCCCGTTCCCAGCGGACCTCGCCGTCGCGGCGGTCCATCACCACCAGCCGCCGGCTCGACGTCCCGCTGTAGCTGTCGGTCCAGCCCAGGTTCTGGTCCTCGAAGATGTGCGGCTCATTCGTGGTGACCAGGAAATCGCCCTGTACGCTCACGTGGCCCCAATCGGGCGCGTCGTCGTCGTACAGTTCGGCCACGGAACGGCCGGGCAGCGAGAACTCGCCGATCGTTTCGCCGGTGGCCGGGTCGAGCCGCTGGATGCGACCCTCGTAACGCAAATAGATGCTGTCGGAAAGTGTGACGAACGGGCTGCCGATGTACGTGGCGCCGGGGATGTTCGACATGTACACTTCCCTTCCCCTCGCCCAACGCCGTTCGAGATCGAGGTTGGTGAACGGGTGGCCGATGCCCGGAAAATCCCGCTCCCAAAGCTGGCGGCCGGTGTACACGCAGCGGGCGCCGACGGTTTCGACGCCCAGGAACACCTGGCGCCCGGCGATGACCTGGGGCCGCGGTCCGCCCGAGTGGCGCGGGAGGATATTGTGGTTGTTGGGCCCGCCGAACCACAGCACGCCCAGCGGCAGCCGCACGCGCCGGTCGCGCGAGAGCAGCGTATTGGCCGCGTCGTGGTGCTGATGGGTCCACTGGCCCGCGCCGGTCAAGGGGCCGCCCCGCTTTGCGAACAGATGATTGCGCCGGCTTTCCACGGAAACCTGATCGACTTCGGCCTCGGCCAGTGCGTCGGCCAGATCCGACTCGGAGACCGTCGCGCCGCCCAGCCAGGCCACGCCGCCGTAGGGGCGCAGCCGGTCGAGCATCGCGGCCATCGCGGCCGCGTCGCCGCCGATTCCCGCCGCGCGGGCGTCCTCGCTCACCACCAGGCTGAACAGGTAGGGTTGCACGGAAAACGCGGCCGGGTCGGCCTCGATGACCGCGGCTCGCCGCCCCGACATGCCGCTCGCCGCCAACTCGTCGCGCAGCGCCCGCACACGGGCGGCGTCGCCTTCGGCCACCACGACGTGCAGGTCGCTTTGTGTCAGCAGTTCGCGCAGCAGGTCGCCGGAACCGGCGCCCAGCACGAGGGCATATCCCGCCGACTCGCCGAGTTGTTCGAGCAGGTCGCCGGCGGTTTGCTCCCAATCGTCGGAGCGCGGTTCCAGGGAAACCGGGCTGTATTCGTGTCGCGCGGGTTCCTCCACCTCGTCCGGGCCGAAGCAATACAGCTTCCCGCACTTGGTCGTCACGAACAGGCGGTCGCGGGCGGCCAGCTTGTAGAAGACGTCGCCGTCGATTTCGTCGGACAGGGCGCCGACGCGACCGCGCAACATGTCGTTGCGCCGCATCCCCATGCCGCCGCCGCCGACGGCATGGACGGCGTAGTTGCCCCGGCCCTTGCGGCCGCGATAGTCGGAACGGGTAACCCTGCCCGTCTGCCGGTCGAGATGGACCGGGTTCGGGCCCCTCCCGGCGGAAACGACCAGTTGATCTTCGCCGGCGGCGATGTAACCCTGCGGCGAAAGACCGCCGTAGCCGTCGGCGCCGCCGTGGGGCAGCGCCACGTAGTCGGAACTAGTCGTGTCGTTCACCCACACCACCTCGCCGCTTTCGGCGTCGAGCGCGTAGATGAACACCCCGTGCAGCGGCCAGATGCCGGCGGCGAAGTAGACGGTGCCGTCCTTGATGACCGGTCCGCCGCGGGCCGCCCAGAAGTTGATGATCCGCTCGTTGCCCAGCAGCCGATGGTCAGACGGGCCGGCGCGGAACTTCCACACCAGTTCGCCGTCTTCGGCCCCGACGCAGTACAGGTGGCCGTCGTCGGAGATGAAATACACCCGGCCGTCGAACGCCGCCGGGGCCAGCCGCACGGGGCCGTCGGTGTAGAATCGCCACAACTCAGCGCCCTCGTCGATACTGTACGCGGTGACGCTGTCGGTGACGTTCGAGGGGACGAAAATCCGCTCGCCCATGACCACGGGGGCGTAGGAAACATCGAATTCGAGCTTACCCCGGTCGTCCCATTGGTGGGGCCAAGCCCGTTTAGGTTCGGGGAGTTCGCGCACCCACTGCAAGTGGAGATCTTCGGCAAGCTCCAGCGACGTTCCCGCACTTCGGGCGGCGTCGTACCGCCACATGGGCCAGTCGGCGTCGTCCGCTGCGCGCGAACGGTTGGCGCCAGAGGCCAGGATCCACACAAACCCCAGGCACAGCAGGGGAAGGGTGTTTTTCAGGGTTTTCCAACATTTCTTCATCGGACCGGTACTCCTTACTTCGAGGGGGGAATGTTCGGGCCGGGCGGGGGTGGCAACTCGCACCGAGCCGGGCCCAGTCTGTTGGCAGCCACTTTGCAATATATCACATCGCACCGCCGTCGGCAAACCCGCTTCCATCCCGGCAACCGTTCCTAGAAATGGAAGGGCCGTAAAAGTGCTCGTCAAAGCGGTTGTAGGCCTGGAAGATGGCGCCGTGCAGATGCTCCAAAGTCTGGTCGCCACGTCTCTGGATGGTCCGGCTAATGGTCCTGCCCGCGCATTCCTCCGGTAACGGCCCACAAATGAATGACTGGCCGATTTGGACGGGCTGCGCCTGGGTCTTCTTACCGGCCATTCGGGGCTGCCTGGTTGTCGGTGCCATGCTTGCCGGGCGTCACGTGGCTCTGTTTGCCTGCGACCTGCTACGGCGGGCGGCTAGGCGTCCAGTGCCTGGCGCAGGTCGGCGATAAGGTCTTCGGCGTTCTCGACGCCGCAGGCCAGGCGGATCATGTTGTCGGAAATGCCCACCGCCCGGCGCTGCTCGGGCGTGTGGCTGTGGTAGCTCATGACGATGGGTTGCTCGATGAGCGACTCGACCCCTCCGAGGCTCGGCCCGATGCGCGGCAGGCGGACGGCGTCGACCACGCGGGCGGTGGCGGTGGCGTCGGCATCTTTGACCAGAAAGGTGATTAGCCCGCCGAAGCCGCGCAGGTACCGCAGGGCGACGCCGTAATCGCGGTGGCTGGGCAGGCCGGGGTAGTAGACCTTTTCGACGCGCGGGTGCCCCTCGAGGAACTCCGCCACGGCCATGCCGTTCTCGTTGTGCCGCCGCATGCGCAGTTCGAACGTCTTCAGCCCCCGCAGCAACAGGTAGTCGCTGTGCGGACCCGTCAGGTTGCCCACCACGCCGCGCAGGTCGCGCAGGGACTGGAGCTTTTCGGCCGAGCCGATGACCACGCCGCCCATCATGTCGTTATGCCCGGCAAGGTACTTCGTCACCGAGTGGACCACGTAATCGACGCCGTAGTCCAGCGGGCGGAGGTTCATCGGGGTGGC
This sequence comes from Planctomycetaceae bacterium, assembly GCA_003561895.1. GTDB lineage: Bacteria > Planctomycetota > Planctomycetia > Pirellulales > Thermoguttaceae > PWXP01. Next base: position 24,616 of record PWXP01000566.1, read on the forward strand.
CAGCGTCGGGTCGACCATCGTCTCGATACCGTACTTGCGTCCCAAGGCGACGAACTGCTCGAGGTCGACCACGCTGAGGTGCGGGTTGGTGGGCGACTCACTGATCAGCAGCCGAGTGCGGTCGTTGATGGCGGCTTCCATGGCCTCGTAGTCGCAGGCGGGCACCTTGTGGGTGGCGCACCCGAACCGGCCCAGGCACTCAGTGCAGAACTGGCGCGTGCGGTGATAGCACTCGTCGAACAACACCACCTCGTCGCCGGCGCGCAGTTTGGCCAGCAACAACCCGGCCACGGCCGACATGCCCGACGAATACAGCACGGCCGTCTCCCCACCGTCGAGCGCGGCCAGCTTGGCCTCGGCGACCTTTTGGGTCGGGTTGCCGTACCGGGCATACTCCTCGCGGGGGAGATTCTGTTCGACGAACTCGATGGCCTCACGGGTGTCGGCAAAGGTGTAGGTGGCGGCGCAGAAGATGGCGTCGGTAATGGCGTTTCCTGGCTTCTGGCGGGCCTCACCCGCGTGGACGGCCTGGGGGGAAAACCCCACACCGGGGGGCAAGAATGGCGTCGGATGATCGGTCATGGTTACGAATCCTTTGCAACGGAAGCAAAAAGAAACCGCGACAGGCGCCTCATGGGCGGTCGCGGCTTTGCGGTTTCCGGTTGTTTCGCTGGGGGCTACATCCCCCCGGCGCTGGCTCTTTAGCAGTGCAGGTTGCCCACACAAGCGGGTACCCGGCGGAAATGGCGTCTCATCGCCCTTCCCGCGTAACGGCTGCAAGCGGCCGCAAATCCCATGCGACCCATGCTATTCCAGGACGGCGCGAAATGCAAGGGGTAGGCCGGTAGGCCGGGAGAACGCCAACGCCGGCGCGGCGAGTCTTTTCTTTCGACGCTGCGTGGAGAACCATTCGATCGCCCCAAAAGCCACCCCAACCTTCTCAGTCGACCTATCTTGTCTTGACCGAAAGCTTGCATGTTTCGATAATCCGCCGCTGCTTCCAATACCGATAAACAGCGCGGTGAAAATGGACAAGGAGTAAGGCATGAAACGTTCGAGCAAAGGGTATGCACTTGCGGCCATGGCGGTACTGGCATTCGGTGGCGGCTGTCAGTCGCCGTACCATGCCGACCAGGGCGCTCTTTTTGGGGGCCTGGTCGGTGCCGGTTCCGGGGCCATTATCGGAAGCCAGGTTGGGAATCCGGGGGCTGGTGCCGCTATTGGGGGGGCAATTGGATCGCTCACCGGGGCCGCCGTCGGCTCGGAACTCGATCATATCGAAGCCCAAAACGCCGCCAACCTCGCCGCCATCGAGCAACAACTCGGCCAGCAGGTTGCCGCCCGCGCCGCCACGGTCGACGACGTGGTTGCCATGACCAACGCGGGCGTCGACGAGGAGTTGATCGTCAACCACATCCGGCACAATGGGGCGGCCGTGCGGCTGCAAGCGGCCGACGTCATCTCGTTGCAGCAGCAAGGGGTGAGCAGCCGAGTGATCGCCGTGCTGCAGGCGCCTCCGGCGCCACAGGAACAGATGGCAGCCGCCCCGGCGGCGGTCGTGGCCTCGCCGCCGCCGATCATCGTGGAGGAGTACCATTACGGGCCGGGCTGGTGGGGGCCGTACCCCTATCGGTCCCGCCCACCTCGCTACTCTCGCCACCGGCGGCGCTCCGGGATGAGCTGGGGGTTTACCTACCGAAGCCGGTAGCGCCTGCCTTTGCCCTGATGGCGAAGATGGACTATAATCGTAGAGAACGGGTGCGGTTGAAGGCAGACTTTCTGCGGTTAATCTTGAGGTCCCCGGTCGACCCGGCGCGGCGGAGCCTGCTGGTGGACTTCGTCGAGACCTACCTGCCGTTGGCGGGGCGCGAGAAGGCCGAATTCCAGCAAATAGTTGCGGCTGATCAAGAATATGCGGAGGTGGAACAGATGATCACGGTATACGAAAAAGAGGGTATTAGGAAGGGCCGACAGGAGGGCCTAGCGAAAGGCCGGCAGGAGGGCCTACAGGAAGCGCTGATCTTGCAGTTGGAAAAAAGATTTGGCAAGCTCGACGACGCCGTAAAGCGTCGGGTCCGCCGGCTCCGCTCGGTCGAGCGCCTCGATTCGTTGCTCCTTGCCGTCCTCGATGCCCAATCGGTTGAAGACCTGCCGTGGTGATCGTCGTGCTACTTGCCGTGGCCGGGCAGTAAATTGAACAACCCAATCCCCCGCTTGGGGCAAGAGCTATGCCAACGAGGGGCATGCCTGGGGACGGGCGAGGGACGCGGGGCATTTCGGGTTTCAAGTCCCTCCAGCCGACCGGGCGGCCAATTGTGACTGTCGATCTCCAGAACCGCGCTGCCGGCGCACCCATCGTCGAGCCGCTCTCGCCCACTCCCACCCCGGAGGAGGCCTTCCGCGCGTTGTGCCACCTGCCGCATTGCTTGTGGCTCGACAGCGCCGTGGAGCACCCGGAGACGGGGCGATTTTCCTTTCTTGCGGCTGATCCGTTCGACTACTGGCAGCGAGCCGTTGCCTCACCGCGCGACCTGGACCGCCTCGCGGCCCGCCTGGGGGCACTGGCAACCGCAACCGTGCCCGGGGTGCCGCCGTTCCAGGGAGGGGCGGCCGGCGTGCTGGGCTATGAGTTTGGGCATTCGCTGGAGACGTTGCCGCGGCCGGCCTACGACGAGTTCCGGGCGCCCGTACTCGCGCTGGGCTGGTACGACGTGGTGCTGGCCTGGGACCATGCCTCCAGGGCGGCGTGGATCGTCTCGCAGGGCTTACCCGAGTTGGACCCCCACGCGCGACACCGGCGTGCCGCGTCGCGGCTGGCATACTTCCGCCGGTGCCTGGCCGGGGAAGCGCCGCCGCGAAGGGGCGAGCCGCCCCCGCCGCCGCTGGCCGCCGGAGACCTGGCTCCCCAGCACCCCGTTGCGGGGCCGGCCGGTCTGACGTCGAACTTCTCGCAGGGGCAGTTCCTGCGTACCGCCGAACGCGCCATCCGGTACGTGCTCGAGGGCGACGTTTTTCAGGTCAACCTCGCCCAGCGGCTGTTGGCGCCGGCCCAGTGCAATTCCGCGGAACTGTACCTGCGACTGCGGCAGTGCAACCCGGCGCCGCTGGCCGGGTACTTCGATCTGGGGCCGTTTCAGGTCGTTAGCGCCTCGCCCGAACGGTTCCTCCGCGTCGAAGACCGGCACGTCGAGACGCGGCCGATCAAAGGCACGCGGCGGCGGACTGCCGATCCGGAAGCCGACCGGCGCGTCGAGACCGAACTGCTCCGCAGCGAGAAAGACCGGGCCGAGAACGTGATGATCGTCGACCTGTTGCGCAACGACCTTTCCCGGGTTTGCGAGCCGGAAAGCGTACGGGTGAGCCGGCTTTGCGGGCTGGAACGCTACCGGTTCGTGGCACACCTAGTGTCGGTGGTGGCCGGGCGGCTCCGCGAAGGAACGTGCCCGGTCGACCTGATCCGGGCCGCCTTTCCCGGCGGGTCGGTCACCGGGGCGCCGAAGGTCCGCGCGATGGAGATCATCGCGGAACTCGAACCTACCGCCCGAGGGCCGTACTGCGGTTCGCTGGGCTACTTTGGCGTAGACGGCTCGATGGGCCTCAGCATCCTGATCCGCACCATCACCGCCGGCCGCGGATGGTGGCAGATTCCCGTCGGCGGCGGGATCGTGGCCCAATCAGACCCTCGGCAGGAATACGAAGAAACGTGGCACAAGGCCGCGGGGATGCTTCGGGCGATCGGGCAAGCATGATCCTTCTGATCGACAATTACGACAGTTTCGTGCACAACCTGGCGCGGTACTTCGAGCGGCTGGGCCGGCGGACCCAAGTGGTCCGCAATACGGCGATCGACGCCGCCGGGGTGCGCCGACTGCACCCCGACGCCCTAGTCCTCTCGCCCGGCCCCTGCGCCCCGCGCCAGGCCGGCTGTTCCCTGGAACTGGTCCGCGCCTTGCACGGCGAACTGCCCATCCTCGGCGTATGCTTGGGCCATCAGGTCGTTGCCGAGGCGTTCGGCGGGCGGGTGGTGCGGGCCGAGGAGCCGGTCCACGGCCGGGCGACGCCCATTCGCCACGACGGCCGCGGCCTGTTCGAAGGACTGCCCGTGGAATTCGCTGCCGGACGGTACCATTCACTGGTCGTCGAAGAGGCGTCGCTGCCGGAGTGCTTGGAAGTATCGGCTCGGGCGCCGGGCGGCGCGATCATGGGGCTGCGGCACCGAGCCTTGCCGGTCGTGGGGCTGCAGTTCCACCCCGAGTCGATCCTCACGGAATACGGCTACCACCTGCTTGCGAACTTCTTGCGGGTGGCCGGCTTGCCCCTGTCCGAGCCGCTCCCGAGCATTGACACGGAACGCGCTAGGGGAGTGGAATCCTCGCGAAGAAGATCATCCGTGACCTTTGCGACCGATGACCGCCGCCTGCTACCGTACATCGCCGTAGTGCACGACCAGCGCAGCCGCGGCGCGGTCGAGCCCGAAGGCCGACTCGGCCCGAGCCCGCGCGGCCTGACCCAGGGCTAATCGTCGTGGGTCGTCGTTGAGCAATTCCGCCATCGCTTTGGCCAACGCGGTGGCATTGTCGGGGACTACCAGCCGGGCGGTGTTGCCGTGCGCTGGAAATATTTCAGCCGTGCCGCCCACGGCGGCCGCCACAACGGCCAGACCGCTCGCCGCCGCTTCCAGCAGCACGCGGCCGAGCGGCTCCTGCCTGGCCGGATGCACCAGCAGCGTCAACTCGGACAGCAACCGGTCCATGTCGTCCCGATCGCCGAGCAGGTGCAAGCGGCCGGCCAGCGGCCCGCGCTGCGATGCCCGGCGGAGGCGGGCTTCGAACTCCAACGACTCGCGCTTCTGCGAGTGCCGCCGGCCGACGACCAGGTAGTGGACGTTCGGGAAACGCTCGGCGAGCGCCGCGGCCGCCTCGACCAACGTGTCCTGCCCCTTCCGCAGGCAGATCTGCCCGATAGTGCCGACCAGCCGCGTCTGCCTCCGCAGGCCCAACTCGGCGTGGAGGTAGCCGGTTGGCGGCCGGGGGCGGAACCGGGCAAGGTCGACGCCGTTATACACAACGTACGTCTTCCCGGCGTCGAGGCCGGCGGCCACGTGGGATTCGCGCACGGCGCGCGAGACGGCCAGCAGCCGGCGATGCCGGTTCAGATCGGCAACAGCCTGGCGGCTGAGGCGCACGATGTCGCGGAGGTGGGCGATGCTGGGCACCCCTGCCTCGGCTGCCACCGGCCCGGAAAGCCGGCCCATCGACAGGCTGTTGGCATGGAGCACGCCGGGCCGGCATCGGGCGAGCAACCCCGCGAGGTCACTCCGCAGCCGGGCCTGGGTGCGTCGCCGGCCGTCCGGTCCGGTGGTGGAAAAGGGCACATGTTCGACGCCCATCTCGGCCAGGGCCCCGGCCAGCGGTCCGGCGGGCGGGGCGGCCACCACCACCTCGAACCCCACCGCCCGAACGCCATCGAGGGTCGACAGCATCGACCGCTCGCCGCCGCACAGCGTGGGGTATTCGCACAGAATCAGGACGGTGGCCATCGGGCGATACCCCCTGTGACGAGCGGCGAGTCGGCATTTAGGCGTAGAATGGACATTTTTCCTCCTACGACTGCGTTCATCGTACCGCTCGATTGGGTGCTTTCCGCTGCTCGCTTACAGCAGGCCGTAGGCCGCCAGCGTTTCGCGCAGCCGGGCTTCTTGCGCCGCGGTAAGCGGCGTCATGGGCAGGCGCAGCTCGCCGGTGTCGCGGCCCAGCAGCTTCATGGCCGCCTTGATAGGGATCGGGTTTGTGGCCAGCGAGAGCATGTCGCGGCAGAGGGGGAAGAGCTTATGATGCCATCGCCGGGCCTCGGCCAGGTCGCCGGCCTCGAACGCACGGAGCATCGCGGCCACGTCGCCCGGCACGATGTTTCCCACCACGGAAATCACCCCCCGCCCGCCGATGGCAAGCAAGGGCAGCGTCAGGCTGTCGTCGCCGCTGAGTACCGTCAGATCGGTGGCCCCGAGAATCTGTGAGGCCTGGTCCATCGATCCGGTCGCCTCCTTGACCATGGTGATGTTGGGTAGCTCGGCCATGCGGATGATCGTCTCCGGCTCGATGTTCTTGCCCGTTCGGCCGGGGATGTTATACACGCAAATGGGAATATCCACCGCTTCGGCCAGCGCGCGGTAGTGCTCGTACATGCCCTCCTGGACGGGTTTGTTGTAGTACGGGGCCACTACCAGGGCGGCATCGGCGCCGGCCTGGGCGGCGAAGCGGGTCAGCCGCAGCGCCTCCGAGGTGCTGTTGCTTCCGGTGCCGGGCATTACCTTGATGCGGCCGGCGGCCGCATCGACCACGGCGGCGATGATCCGCTCGTGCTCCTCATGGGAGACGGTGGGCGACTCGCCCGTCGTGCCCACCGGACAGAGGCACGTGGCACCCGCCTCAACCTGGAGGTCGACCAGACGGCCAAGGGCGTCGAAATCGACTTCTCCGTTACGGAAGGGCGTGATCAGGGCCACCGAAAGGCCGGCGAACGGTTCGCTGCGTGTACTCATGACGGTCCAAGGGTTGGGGTTCCAACGGGTTTTTCCGGGCTTCGGCGGCACGTTCCGGCACCCGGTCCGTGCCACGGGCCGCCGACGGCCAAGATGTCAACCGGCCGAGTATAGCCGAGGCTCCGCCGCCTGCCAACCGGCCCGGCCGAAGGGGCAGTCCCATTTTCGCGGCGGTAACCGTTCACGGGGGGCACTGTCCCGATTTTCGCGGCACACAGCGCGTTTGGCGCAGTGAGCCACCGTCGCAGCCGCGAAAATCGGGACAGTCCCCCGTAAACGGGTACAAAGATTCTAAAGTCGCAAGCCGGGCTGTGGCGAAGACAATGATTGGAAGGCTTTTCCCGACGGTATTGAGCCCAAGCTCACCCGTGGGCGAAGAGTCGCAGGGGGGACCCTGCCTTGAAGGCCTTGCCTTAGCGGCCAGTCGAAGTGCCTTTTCGACCGGCAGTTCGAGGCTCTCTCTCCTTTCCGCCTTGAGTTTGCCGGGTACGGTCCTGGGAGCGTGTCGAACTTCATAATAGTGAGCTTAGACCGCAGCTTCGCTATTTTACGGATTTTCACTGGCTTCCGGATGCCCAGGTTGTCGATGTGATTAGTACGGCGCGGATCAGAAGGAGCTGAACCTCAGCCACCATGGAAAGCGAATTACGTAGAGGCCCCGACCCAGATGCTTGTGGATTCCGGCAGCATCAACTGCTGGTTCGAGGGAACGCGTCCGGTTCCACGAGTAAGGGGCGAGAGAGCGTCTTGTGCCGGGTACGTCCGGCCGAGACTCCAAATAAACCAACGTGAGATAAATCGGAGAGCCTGCGATGAAGGTCTTCACTACGGGTCAGGTCGCCAAGATCTGCAAGGTGGCGCCGCGTACCGTCAGCAAATGGTTCGATTCGGGCCGCCTCAAGGGATACCGCATTCCGGGTTCCCAAGACCGCCGTATTCCCAGGGAATACCTGATCAAGTTCCTCAAGGAACACGGAATGCCATTGGGCGACCTCGAGGATGAAGCCATGGCCAAGGTCCTGATTGTAGCTCAGGACCAGGTCTTGATCGAGAACCTCAGGCGAGAATTGCCGCTGGAACGTTCCTTCAAGGTGGCCGTGGCGGCCAGCGGCTTCGATGCCGGCATCCAAGCCGAGAGTTTCCATCCGGACTGTATTATTGTGGACTTCTCGATCGGCCGCACGGAGGCGCTGCAAATCTGCCAGAACCTCCGCCGCAATGCCGAGTTCGCCGAAGTCACGCTCATTGCCTTGTTGCCCGACGATGGAAGCGCTGTGAGCTTTGACCGCTCGGCCATCAATGAGACGTTCAAGAAGCCGTTCGACGCCGCGCTGTTGGCCGAGCGGTTACGGACGCTGATCGGCGCCAAGAAGGAGCTTGTCTAGGAATCGGGGCGCAAGCCGGCCCCCGACCTGGAAGCTGGATAGATTCCGTTCGCCGCCCCATTCAACCCGTCGCGGATAGACCCCCGCGACGGATAATTTTTGGCTCTTCCGTTTCTAGGTGCCGGCCGCGGCAATGTAGTAGGCACACGCCGCTGTGCCGTCCCTGAAACAAAGGCTGTCTGCACTTAGAAACGGAAGAGCCAATGTTTTCTTGGTTCTTCCGTTCCCGGGTTCTTGAGTCGTCGTAAGTGCCTCTAGGGTAAATGCTTATGATGCGCCCATCCCGGGGCACGATGTTTCCGGCCGGTGCGGCAAATATCGGCGTTCCCCGCCATCATCATCAATTCGGGCTAAGGTCATCCGGCGCCCGCCGAATTCGCCACTCAGCGCATTGCAAGCTCGAGTGGCTTCTGTTATAGCGGAAGGCGTCGGTTGCAACCCTTTTGGAAGCGGGCTCCACCCTGCCAGCCAAAGCGCAGAAACCGCAGGGACCATCGCGGAAATCACGATCGGTGGGTGCCGGGACTCGGCGGGGACTTTCTCGATTCGGTCGATGCCGCACAGGCCGCGAAATAGGAGCGCCCGCGCCGTCAGGGTTGTTCTCGCCCTGGGGAGCGGTACAATGGCGTTCAGAGTCCACAAATGAATAACTGGCCGAGAAATTTGACTGCGAGGCCGTCCGATGGGACAATCCCCTGCCGATTCCATCCCCGTTGTTCGGCCCCCGTGGTGGAAGTCGATCGGGCCGGCCCTGATTACCGCCTGTGTGGTGTTCGGCCCGGGGAGCCTCATCATCAGCGCCAACGAGGGCGGGGGAAGACCGGAGAAATGAGCTTCAACCGACGCGAATACGAAATCGAAGGCCGATCGGCCCTGCTGCGCGCAGGTGGCGACCACGGTCCAGATGCGTTCGCACCAGCGCCGGCCCTTTTCGCTGCGCGTCCCCCTGCGTAATGTACCGGTCAATGACCACGAACCGAATCGCTTGCTCAGCCAGGTTGTTCGTCGGCCCCATGCCCGGCGTCGTGATGAAACGGAAGTACGCCTCGCCATAGCAGCGGTCGGGTGTGTTGTTCGTGGCCAGGTTGCCCGCCGCGTTTGCGCTGTTGGTGCGTTTCCCGCGTCTTCATGGTGCGGGACATTACTGTCATCGTGCAGACGTGGCAGGGGCAATTTGCAGGTCGGACGGCGGCATTGCACCGTTCGGGCGCAGCGGGCCGCGCGAGCGTGGGCGCGGGGCTCGCGGCC
>PWXP01000443.1 GCA_003561895.1 Planctomycetaceae bacterium
AAAATGGCCCGGAGGCCTTCCTTCGTGATATTGAGGTTGTGGTACACGCGCTCCCGCTTGTATCGCTCGGCCGCGAAATAGAGCCGGTCGAAGTCGATCAGCGCCAGGTGGCGTTCTTGAAACGTACCGTTATGGCGTTGGACGACATTCGGTAGGGTCCTCGACCCCACGGCCTGGATCCGGGGATACCAGTCGGATTCCACGCCGTTCTCCTGCATGTACTTCGGGATGTCGCCGACCTGCGGCACGGGCGCATCGCGTTTGAAATCGTATTCGCGGCCATCGCCAGCCCTGCGCTTCGGCCGGAGCACCTTCAAGCGCTTGCCGAAATCGTAGGTAACGTTCAGCGGAACGGTGAACACGGCCTTTCGCTCGTTCCCGGGCAGGCCTTCGTCGCGCAGGAACTGGCGGAACCGTTCCATGAAGTCGGCCTCGATGCCGAACACGTTCAGGGTTTCCAATTCCTCGATGAAGGTCGGCCGCTCGGGGGCGAATGTGTGGCCGCTGCGTTTCAACGTCCACTGCCAGCCTTTCAACCGCACGCCTCGGCCGAAGAGCTGGATGATTTGCGAGCCTTCGCTCTTGCCCACGTGCATCAAACCCATGGTGCTAACCCGCCAGCAGTCCCACCCTTCGATGAACTTCTTCGAGCCAATCAAGAGGTTGATCGGCGAACTCGACTCGCGCACCCCGGCGAACATGGCCTCGGCAAACTCGGAGTCGGTCACCTCCAGGTGCCGCCCGACCGCTGCCATGTGATCGCAAAGGCCCTTGGCGTCGCCCACGTTGATCAGGCCGAACGGCTCTTCGGCCATGCCGCACTTCAGGCCGATCTCGCCCGAGTCGCCGCGAACCCGCGTAAGCACCAGCGGCCCACCGGCCGGACTGTTGAAGAGCACCCGAAGAATGTCCCGATAGATTGCCTCGGCGGTGGCGCCGGCGTTCATTTTCCGGGCGAGAAAAGCGAATGACCCGGCGAAAATGTCGTTGCCGTCCTGATCCAGCAGCCCCGTATCCGCGCCTCCGCCCGCAACGATCCGCCGGATTCGGCTTTCGGCCGCCTTCGGTTCGTGCAGGAAGGTGGCGACGAATTGCAGCACGCGGGCGACGTCGGAAGCGACCACCTCCTCATCCTTTTTCCATTTTCCGCCGGTTACGCTCGAGCCGACGAACACCCAGAGCGGCTTCTCCAGGTTGAAGGGAATAAACGCTGCCTGCTTCTCGCCGTAGATGCACAATTGCTGATAAAACTTCAGCAGGCAGGCCGTCAGGTACATCTGTTCGACGTCGCCCAGCGACGGCGGCAGGTTGAGTATCTGGTAGTCCTTGCCGAATCCGTCCTCGTAGAAGTAGCGGTACGAGTAGTCGAAGAGAATGCACTTCGCATACGCGTCCTCGATGACGTCGTTCTTCGCGGCGGCTACGGCCTGCTCAAACGTGGCCGAATACTCGAACGTGAAGCCTTTTTCGCACAAGCGGTTGCGGCGGCTGAACCAGGCCCCTTCTTCTTTGCTGCTCATACCCCGGTGGCCTTCGTCGACGAGCAGCAGGTTCTGGTCGCCCAGGTTGCGGGTGGCGACCTGCTGCGGGCCGTCCTTGTCCGCCAGCTTGGTAATCTCCATCACGTCGACCCGTCGCAAGCCCGCCGCCGGCGCGGTCAAGAGCGGGCGCGCGCCCTCGTACCCCTGCGCGTCGATGCTGCTGAGCCGCAACTCGTCGAGGTGTTGCTCGCTGAGGCGTTCGTTCGGGGTGAGCAAGATGACGCGCGACAAGTCATTGTCGCAGCCCGCCTGCCGGGCATAGTGCTGATATTGCAGCAAGTTCACGTGCATGAGCAGCGTCTTGCCGCTCCCGGTCGAGTTCTGGAGGCACAGCTTGTTCAGGTCATCGTCGGTGTACTGTGGTACGCCGGCATACTCGGGCCACTGCCTGTTGAAACGGGCAACGAATGCGTTCAGTTCGCGCAACAGGCCCGCGCGGTTGTGGAAATAGCGGTCCAGGTAAATCTCGGTGAACAGCAGTGTGAGCCACTGGTAGTACTTCCATACGATGGGCCGGCTCCGGTGGCGGTTGATCCGTTCGGTGTGGCGCACGATATTCTCTTCGTAGCGCAACAGCGTCAATCGGTCCAGGTCGCCTTGCTGGAATAATGGGGTGTCGACCAGGTTGTGAAAGAACCGGTGGATATTCTGCTCGTTGAGCCCTTCGCTACGGGGATCCTTGATCGGCTCGGCCAGTCGGTGGAAGGCGCGCGCCTTTCTTTGCCCCACGGTGTGCTCCCGAAGTGGGTCGATGCCGAACAGGCTGATCAGCCACTGGTTCAGGACCAGTTTATTGCGGAACTTGTGCCGCGTCGGGCCCTGCTTCTTGCGCTTCGCCATGCTACTGATTCCTGTTCGCGGCGCCGCTTACAGCGGCCGTTGGCGCCGCTATCGCATGTACGTGAACGGGAAAGTCCCTCCGAAAACGGTTGTCCATATTCATTATTCAATCCGCCAAATGCTGGTCGCTTGCCGCGCCATCCAGTCCTGCCGGGACTCGATCTTTTCGGGCGTCCACTCGTCGAATTCCTCCGCCACTTTGCACGTCATCGCGAAATCGCTTTCCCGATAGACCGGCAGCTTGTCCTCGTAGGCCGCGTTGCCCATGTCGCGGTTCTGTCCGGTGTGCAGGAGCGTCATGTTGCCCAGCCGGTAGACGAACTTCTCGTGGTCCGGCTCGCTGATGTGATTCCAGCCTTCTTCGGGGTGCTCCGGCAGGATGTGTTCGACACTGATCGTGGCGCTTTCGAAGTCGTAGTCGCACGGCGTCAGGTGGCGTTCCAAGCCGAAAAGGATATGGCGCGCCACCCGCTTGTTGCGGCTGTTCGTCGTGCGCAGCTCCTTATCCCTGAATGCCGCACGAAACCGGCTGTCCTCCGGGTAGACGGCCTGCAATCCCCCAATCACGTCGCGCGCCGTTGTTAGCTCACCGTTGGTCAGCCGCACGGCCA
>PWXP01000604.1 GCA_003561895.1 Planctomycetaceae bacterium
GCAGATCGAGGATGTTCCGGACCGTGGCGGCGCGGAAGGCGTAGATCGACTGGGCGTCGTCGCCCACCACGGTGAGCCCTTGACCGGTCGGGCAGAGCCGGTAGATGATCTCGGCCTGGAGCGTGTTGGTGTCCTGGTATTCGTCGACGAGGATGCAGTCGAACATCCCGCGGAGGCGTTCGCCCGCGGCGGCGTCGTCGGTCAGGGCGTGCCAGTACAGGAGCAAGTCGTCGTAGTCGAGCACGCCGCCGGCCTCTTTCCGGTCGACGTAGGCGTCGAAGAGGCGTTTGAGTTCGTCCTTCCATGGCTCGCACCAGGGGAAATGGTTTTGCAGGACTTGCTGGAGCGGTTGGCGGGCATTCACGCATCGGCTGTAGACGGCCATGCAGGTGCCCTTGTGGGGGAAGCGCCGGTCGGTCTTCGCCAGGCCGAGTTCCGTTCGCACGACGTTGAGCAGGTCTTCCGAGTCGGTGCGGTCGTGGATGGAGAAGCCGGGCGGCAGTCCGATGGACTTGCCGAATCGGCGGAGCAGGCGGGTGGCGATGGCGTGAAAGGTGCCTCCCCAAACGCGGGTAGCTCGCGTAGCACCGTGCCCCGCTTGCCGCGAGGCCCCATCTTCTTCGGCCTTGGCAAGGTGGCGGAGGATGCCGTCGACGCGGCGGACCATTTCGGCGGCTGCCCGGCGGGTGAACGTGAGCAGGAGGATCCGATCGGGCTGGGCGCCTTGGGCAATCAGCCACGCCACGCGGTGGACGAGGGTAGCCGTCTTGCCGGTGCCGGCTCCGGCGACGATGAGCAGCGGGTTGCGGCCATGGGTGGCGGCGGCGCGCTGCTGGGCGTTGAGTTGGGCAAGGACGTGATCGATGACGGTTGGTGGGGGCATCGCCGATACCGGGTTCCCAGATACGAGGGGCCGTGATATTCGCGTGTTGGCCGAAAAATGGGCTCTTCCGTTTCTAGGTGCAGACTGCTTTAATTGGCGACGGTACAGCGGCGTGTGCCTACTACATTGGCGCGGCCTGCACCTAGAAACGGAAGACCCGAAAAATGGACCAGTCCCCGGCCGGCCCGCGAACAGTGTAAACGATCCAGGGGACGACCGCAACCGAAGCGCGCGTTCGGGTACCTGCGTTTGCCGTTCTGCTGGGGTACTCGGCGCGCCCCGGGGCCGTGAACGGCTCCACCTGAACGATACCCTGCAGAGCGGCCGCTTTGGCGTGTTCGCGGCGGCGACGTCTTTGGGGTTTCGGGCCCGCCCCCATTGACACGGTCTGCCTTTGGTGGTAAAAGTGCGGTTTTGGAGGGTTCAGTTTCCTATCACGGTTCGCGGCGTTTCGTGACTTTGTTTTCGTCGGGGGCGAGATTCCCCCATCGCTGCACGGTCCCGGCCCAGGGCGCCGTCCGCACCTCGGGCTGGCTGGTATGATTCGATCTCGGGCGCAACGCCGACGGTTGGGGGCCGCATTGGTTGCGGCGGCGATGGTGCATATTGTCTTGGCGGTGTTTCTGGCCGTTTCCCGGCCCGGAATGCGCAGAGGCGACGGGGCGCTGCGGGAAGGCGTTGCTGACCTCGAGCCCGAGCCCGAAGTGCCCGCCCCGGCCGAAGAGCAACCGCCTCCGCTGGAGCGGCAGGAACTGCGCGGCCCAATCGAGGCGAGCGTGGAACGTTTTGCCGAGCAGGACCAGCGGGAACTGGCCGAGCGGGCGGCGGCAGGGGCCCGCTGGTTGGAACGCCACAGCAGCGAACAGGCCATCGCGGAGATCGGCGAAGCGGTGCGCAAGGCCTCCGACGCCCCCGAGCGCGCCTACGCGCCGGTGGATCCGCCGCCCCCCGGCGACTTCGACCACGACACCATGCTGCCGTACGCCGTCCGGCAGGTGACGGACGACGACGGTTCGGGCCGGGTGATCTACACGTGGGTGGACGAGCGGGGCCGGAGTTTGGAGATCGAGATGGCCGAAGAGGGGTCGGACCCGGCGCTGACGGCCGCGTTGCAAATGGCGGCGCGCTCGCCCATGATGCGCCAGCTTTTCCAGACCAGCGTGCTGCCGGTGTTGGAATCGCAACTTCGGCAGGTGCATTGAGTCCGGCGTCGGTTGTGGGCGGGTTTGCTGTCTTCTCATGCACCGCCAGACCGACTAAGCTACCTCTTTTTCGGTCATCGTCTTTCTCGGAAAATTGTATCTGGTGGCCGAAAAATAGACCAGTCCCCGGCCGGCCCGTGAACGGGTACCGTGCCGCTTTCAGTCCCTCCTTGGATAGGCCCCCACTTTTCATCGCCAGGCGGGTCACGTATACAGGGGTTGCGGTTTCCGGTTTACACACGGCTGGTTGACTCCATGGATCTGCATCTGACGAACAAAGTGGCCCTGGTAACGGGCGGCTCGCGGGGGCTGGGCCGGGCGATCTGCCTGGGCCTGGCCGCCGAGGGGGCCCGCGTAGCCATCAACTACTACCGCGACCTCGAGCGGGGCATCGACCTGGTCGACGAGGCCACCGAACTGGCCCGCGAAATCAAAAAACGCCACGGCGCCGATGCCCTCCCGGTACCGGGCGACATGGGCAAGTCGGCCGACGTCGAGCAGATGTTCCGCCTCACCGAAACCGCCTTCGGACCCCCCGACGTGCTGGTGAACAACGCCGGGGTGTGGCCCACCGGCTATGTGAAGGACTTGACCGAGCAGCAGTGGAATGCGGTCCAGCAGGTGAACCTGACCGGGCCGTTCGTGGCCAGCCGCGAGGCGGTCCGCCGGTGGATCGACGCCGGCCGGCCGGGACGCATCGTCAACATCACCTCGCAGGCGGCGTTCCACGGCTCGACGACCGGCCACGCCCACTATGCGGCGTCGAAGGCGGGTCTGGTGGCGCTGACCGTCTCGCTCGCCCGCGAAGTGGCCCAATACGGCATCCAGGTCAACGCGGTCGCCCCCGGATTCATGCTCACCGAGATGGCCCGCGACGCCATCGAGCAGCACCAGGACCAGTACC
>PWXP01000444.1 GCA_003561895.1 Planctomycetaceae bacterium
GGCAAGGGGGGCAATTCCGGCATCCACTTCCGCAGCGAGCCCCGCCCCAACTTCGACATCTGGGGATACCAGGCCGATTTCGACACCAACCACGACTACACGGGCTACCTGTACCAGCACGGTCGCGGGCTGGTGGCCGGCCGGGGGCAGGAGGTGGTGATCGACGAAGCCGGACGGAAGACGGTCGCCACGTTCGCCGACTCGGGCGAATTGCTCGAGGCCGTTCACGACGACGACTGGAATGAGTACCGCATCCTGGCCAGGGGGCGGCGCATGATCCTGTGGATCAACGGCGTGCGGATGTGCGAGGTGGAAGACCACGAGCCGAAGTACGCGCTGCCGAAGGGCATCATCGGCTTGCAGATGCACGCGGGGCCGCCCATGAAGGTCGAGTTCAAGGACCTGCGGATCCGGGAGTTCTAGGCGGAGGGCATCCGACGGCGTTCCCCGGCATGCTTCAACGCGGCCCGCTCGAAATCGAAAGCGCCGCGGCCTGCCGGAAAAAGGCCGGGGCGGCGGGCGCGTTGCCCGCCGCCGCCGGCTCGAAATCGGCCGTCCGCCGAGAGCCCCGGAGGCTCCGGCGTTGCTCGGGCGGCGCCCGAAGGGTTCCGCCCGCCTGGGCTCGCAAGCCTTCCGCTTACGGAGCGTACTTCACGGTGCAGCCGTAGGCCTGCGTCTTGGGCACGCTGATTTCCTCGTCGGCGAACAGCTCGGTGAGCGCCTGATCGACGTAGTTCAGGTCCTCACCCGCGGCAAGCTTGCTTCCGTCGCGGTCGTCGTCAATCGCGCCCTGGTAGACGATCTGGTGGTCCTCGTCCAGCACGAACATGTGGGGCGTGTGCGTTGCCCCGTACGCCTTTCCCACCTCGCCGGTGCGGTCGTTGAGCACGGGGTAGGGCAGGTTGTACTTCTCAACGTGCACCTTGTCGTGCTCGACCGGCTCGTTGTGGTTCGAGTTGATGGCCAGCCAGACCACTTCCTTTTCCATCCACTTCTGGGCAACCGACTGCATGTTCTCCGCCTGGTAGTGGCGCCTGGGCCAAGGGCAGGTCCAACTGGTCCATTCCAGCACGACCACGTCGCCCTCGAAGTCGCTCAGCGACACCTCCTCGCCATCCTGGTTGTTCAGCGTGAATCCTTTCACTTCGTCGGCGCCCGCGCGCAGGCCGAGCATCAGCACGCTCACTGCGACGATTGCCGTGACCACAAACTGCTTCTTCATCTCTGACCTCCTCCACTGTTGAAGTGTTGCGTGCCACGGGCCGGGCCCGCCCGGAACGACCGGGCGGCCGGGACCGTGCATCCCAAAGAAAGCCTCAACGATACACCGTAGCCTGTTTCGGTTTCGGCGTCAAATTCTACGCGGGCGGGCAACCCTGCGGAACGCGGGTTACCCTGCCCAAGAACGTGGGGGAGCGCGGGTCGCGCCTCGCGGCCTGTTCGGTGCGGTCCGGGCGACTGAGACACGGCCAACTGAGACACGGCCCCCGCTTGTAGTGCCTCGGAATCTTGAGGTACGATGGCGCGAGCCGTAACCATTGCGCAGGGCGAGCGAAACGATGCGAATAGCGCGGTGCCTCCAACACCGGGGAGGCCGCCGCCTACTGCTGCGGCACCGGGACGGGCGGCCCGGGTTGTGGCGGCCTCGCGGCGCCGGCCGGCCCGGCGATTTCAATCTCGGCCTCCGGCTGCATCCGGCGGACGACGTCCCGCCATAGCGACATGGCGTACGCCTGCACCACCTCCTGCTGCGCCTCCTGGAAGCTGTCGGCACGGAACTGATCGGCGTTCTGTTCGAAGAACGCTTCCAGGGCGTCCGGCGTCATCTGCTGCTGCTGGTACTTCTGCCAGGCCAGCGATCCTTCGATGCGTTTAGCAAAGCTCTGTTGCGTGTAGCCTTGCATGGCCAGGAACTGCTGCAAATCGACATTCTGCTGCGCCAGTTGCTGCTCGACGCCGCTGATGGTCGACTGCACCTCCTCCGGTTCCACGTCCGGACCTTCTTCGAGGACGAACTCTTCGATCAGCCGGCTCTCGATCAACAGGTTCAGCGCCTGCTTGCGCAGTTGCTCGGCCGCTTGAGGGTCCAATTGCCGTCCCCCAGCCTGCTCCTGCACCTTGGCGTCGAGTTCCGCGCGGGTGATCGGTTCGTCGTTGACCGTCGCGACCACGTCCTGCGGCGGTGCGGCCGGTTGGCGCGGCCTGGGTTGCGGCTGCGCCGGCGGTTGCGGCTGCCGCGGCGGCTGGCCCGGCGGCTGCCGGGGCGGGGCCGGTTGGCCCGGCGACTCCTGCTGCGGGGCCGGTTGGCCCGGCGGCTCCTGTTGCGGCGGCGGGAACTGTTGCTGCGCCGATAGTGACGAAGCGGCGAACAACAACGATCCGGTCAGCACTCCTTGGACAATCCATTTCCTATTCATCCATTTCCTATTCATCATCTCAATCCTCTCTTGTTTGGTCATCGAGTTTCATCGCGGCGCCGGGGAACCGAAGTGTCGGCAACGAAGCCCGGACCACCGCGGCGGTCAAGTGCGGCGGCCGGCGGGGGCGCGCCACTTTCCAGGTTTCAGCGTGCCCCGCCGCCGGGCTAGTCCTCGCCCGGTTCCAGTCCGGGCGTCGAAAACACCGGCTCTTCGGCGGCGTCGCCATCGTCCGGCTCAGGGATTATCGGTTCCTCCATGTGGCCCGGCGCGGCTTCCTGCGGTGCGTCCCAGGCCGGCGGCTGGCCGAGCCCCGGCTGTTCGACCGGATCGGTGGGCGTGGGCGTGGCGGGCTCGTCGGCCGCGCCGAACGGGTCGGCCTCCTCGGCCGGCGCCGGCTCCACGTCCGGTGCTTCGGTGGGCTCGTCCCAGGCCGGCGGCTCGCCGAACGCCGGTTGGTCCGCCGGATCGGCAGGAGCGGGCGTCTCGGGCTCGTCGGCCGCGCCGAACGGGTCGGCCTCCTCGGCCGGCGCCGGCTCCACGTCCGGTGCTTCGGTGGGCTCGTCCC
>PWXP01000481.1 GCA_003561895.1 Planctomycetaceae bacterium
CCCCCGGCCCCTGCCCCCTCCCGTCCGGCCCCCGGTCCCCAGCCCCGAGCCCCCTCTTCCTCGTACATGTCATAGAAGAGGTCGAACGCCTCCAGCAGGAAGTGGCCGGAACCGCAAGCCGGATCGAGAAAGGTGATCTCGGCGACCGGCTTGGTGTCGACCGGCGCGCGGTCGGCATCGCGGACATAGTACTCCCACCGCTCGCACAGCTTCGACTCCGGATGTATGCCCATCCAGGTCGCGCCCAGCGAGTTCTGCACCAGGAACTTGACCATGTAGGGCTCGGTGTAGAGCTGTGTGGCAGGGATGATGTCGGCCCCGGCGATCTTGGCCCCCTTCTTCGTACGGACCTTCTCGAAGACCCGGTCTTTCTCCTCGGTGTTCCAGTATTGGTATGCCCAGCCGAAGGCGTCAGGTGCCTTGAAGACCTCGCTGGACAGCACTTCCTGATCGCCTGCCCTCTGATTCTCCGAGAGCAGGGCCAAGCACTGCTTAATCGCCGCCGGCGAAGGTTTCAGGGCTACGCCCGGGGCATCCGTGTCGAAGAGCATGGGCAAATGCTGGGCCCGTTCGGCGAACACCTTGTCGAGCACGGCCAGCAGGCCGTCGTCCTCGCCGGCGCAGAGTTCCGGCTGTCGCTGGGACAGCCGATGGTGCTCCAGCGACCGTCCGCCGTAGGCCGGTTTCTGAAGGATCACCTCGTCGATCAATTCTCGGGCTTCCATGCAGCGGAGGGCCAGTAGGCGGTTCGCCCACGTGTAGGCCGTTTCGCGCACGAACTCGGCCACGGCCTCCGCCCGATCGACGCCCGCCTCGGCACGGAGCTGCAAATAAGCATCGACCACCTGCCGGGCCTTGCGGTCTTCTTGCGCCAGGTGGGGCAGTTCATCCACGCTGACCGGCTCCCGGTCCCGCCGGACGCCGATGGCCGCCAACCGCTGTTCCAGATCGCCGGGCTGCCAGTGGCCCGCGGAGTCGTAGGACCCTTCCAACAGGTGCCGAAGCTCCAGGCTGATTGCCTTCAGTATCTTCTTGTGCTGTGGTTCCATCAGGGCAACTCGCAAAGGCTTCTGAGAAAATTGGCGAGAGCTTTGAGCCGGGGAATCGCTATCGTGGCAGGGCCCACCCAGCGGTCGCGGAGGATGGATACCTGCATTGTCGATCCCGGTTTCAGGATGGCGGATATGGCCCCGACGGTCGCCTTAACTGGGCCTTGAGGCGTTCGTATCTCTGCCACGTCGTTCGGTGTGTATTGGCTGCTGTCCGGGTCAATCGAATCGACGTATGCCCGCGCGCCTTTCGCGAGGCTCGGATAAACGGTATCGGCGCAATCGAGAAGCATTTGCTCCAGACCGCCGCCGGCCGCATTTCCTGGCAAGACGAAGATGCCCGTATTGGGCGAACCGGCAATGACCTGTTGATCGTTGTCCGGTACTGCCAGCCCGGCGGAGCGAATCGCGTCTTGCGCGCTTCTTAGAGCGGCCGGGGAGTCGGTATCGGCATCCGGAATAATGCCCACGCCGGTCAAACCACCCAATCCACCGGCAATGAATTCGCTTGTAGCGCGCAAGGTGCGTCCAAACTGCGCTCTATTGCCGCCAACTTTCTCTACGACAACCACGTGCGCATCACCGAACAGACATGCCGGCTTGAACATCTGCCAGAATGGGATGCCCTCGCGCCCCACGCGTCGACGAGTCTGGTCAAGTTGTCGCAGTGCGCCGTCAACATACGGCTGCCACTTCTCAGGCACTTCTTCCGGCCCTTGCACGAACCGCAGGCCCAGCTCCTGCAATAGCCGGCCCACAAACAGGGCGTCCTGCCGACCTTCCACAAGCAAGTAACTATGGTGTCCGTTCATCGAATGTCGAGCCCCCTGTCAAAGCGGAGGTTGTCGAGTAGTTCACCGGAGAAGCGTTTGGGTTGTCCTTTCCCGTGTTCCGGTAGGTGGAACGCCACCAGTTGGTCGGGCTCGTCCATTTGCGCCATGAGGACTGCGTCAACCGCCTCCAGGCTGTGGGTTGTCGCAAACAACTGGACGTTGAAGTGACGTGCTTCTCGCACAAGCCACTGGAACACGCCGACAAGTGCATCCTTATGAATGGCCGTTTCGATTTCGTCGATCAGCAAGACGCCGTTCTGAGCGTCGATCAGCCCAAGTGCCATGGCAAGGACTCGGCGGACACCGTCGCCAAGGGTGTAAAGAGGTGAATATCCGGTAGCCTCATGGCGTACCCAGAGCGTCGAGCGCACCCCCCTTCGCGAGATTATTTCGAGTTCTCGTATTCGCGGGTCGATAAGGCTCACGCACTCCAAGACATTGGACGCTCTCTGCGTCAAGGTGGCCTCAGAAAGCTGGCTAATTTGTAGCTGCTCGACACGATGGGAAAACGGTGTAATTGACACGACCTCAAGCCGCGGTTCCCGAGGCGGTTCTCGCCGAGCCAAACGTTCGTCTTCTATTAGCTCAAACTCGTTCAGAAGGCAGTGCCCGTCAGGAGGAACACGCGCCGACAGAGTGATTTCCGCACCGCGCATGACGGGAGTGCCCGTTGGCGAACACTGCTCCTCATCTTCGTCGAAGGCGGAGGAATCAGATTCTTCCTCATCCTCTTCGTCGTCCCAACCGGAGGAAGTAGAAGGAGACTCGTCTTCGTCAACCTCGAAACCGGCAAAGCGGGCGGCCGCCTCCAGGCAGGGAAACTCGCCCCGCCCATCGATACGAACTTGGCCTTTGTAGTACGGATCATCGACGACAGCGTCATCTTGAGGAAACAGCCAACGCACGCCTTCGAGGCGCGATTCCCGCGACGATTTCACCACTCGCCCGCGAGCGACCGAGAGCCATTCCCACGGGTCTAGCGGTCGGCAGAACAGCGCGACGGCCTCGAGGACCGTGGTCTTACCGGAGTTGTTGTCGCCCACGAAGAGGTTCACATTCCCTAGTTGCTGGAGCTTCAGATCGTGAATGCCTCGCAGGG
>PWXP01000499.1 GCA_003561895.1 Planctomycetaceae bacterium
GATCAGCCTTACGGGTTTGGGTGTCATGGGACTGGGCGGGCAATACGGTCACTGGTTCAGCTCAGGTATCAGGGAATCACAGCCTGTTTCAGCATACGGTGGCATCGGGTTTGAGTAAATGCACGGCATCCTGGCCATCGGTGTCCTGCAAAAAAACTTTGACTGACTCATCTTTAGCAGTGGGCAACACCTTACCCACAAAGTCTGGGTGAATCGGTAACTCGCGATGCCCCCGGTCAATCAACGTTGCCAACCGAATCAGCTGGGGGCGACCATAGTCAATCACCGCATTTAGAGCGGCCCGAATTGTGCGCCCACTGTAGATCACATCATCCACCAAAATCACCACTTTGTCGGTAATGTCGAAGGGAATTTTGGTGCGCGCCGGGGTGCGCGTGCTAATTTTGTCCAGGTCATCCCGGTAAAGGGTGATGTCCAGGGCTCCCACTGGCAGCGACACCCCCTCCAGTCGCTGAATCTGCTGGGCCAACATTTGGGCTAGGGGCACTCCTCGGGTGTAGATTCCCAGCAGCACCAGTTGATCCAATCGACCGCCCCGCTCAATCACCTCCGACGCCAGTCGGTTCAAGGTGCGACGCAACTCTTCAGGCGATAAAATTTCCACCGTGGTCCGGCTTAAACTCATGGCTTCCACTGATAGATGACAGTTGATCAGATAAAGCGGAATAAAGACACACTATAGCCGACGAATTTATCAGCCAATTCTTGTCCCAGACCGCCAGTACAGATCCCAGGGGTCTGCCTTGGGATACCCCAAAATTCATATCCCCTGGGCCTAAAACCCGTGGGAGCTTGACCTACTGTACCGCTGCCCTAGTATTCTGAGGCATAAGTCGGCCCACCATTCCTGACACCCGATACCCGAAACCTGATCCTCTCAGCAACAGTGGTCATATTTCTGCCAGGCAGTACTAAACCACAAAGTTGGCGTCCTCTCCCTGGGCGGCTTGCCAACTGCGGGCATCAAAGTAAAGGTCTTCCAAGGAAATACTGTAAAGGGCCTCTTTCAGCTTGGCCGATAAACGGTTCCAGACCGCAAAGGTAACCCAATCTTCCGCTTGTTCAGCCTGGGGTTGATGGCGGGGTAAAGGCGTGACTTGCTCGCCGACGGCCTCTAGAATTTGTCCCAGGAAAATTTGGTCAGGCGCTTTGGCCAAGCAGTATCCCCCCTGGGGACCCCGCACCGATTCCACAATGCCAGCCCGGCGCAAGTCTATCAGTAGCTTTTCTAGGTAAGGCGGCGGCAAATCCTGGCGGTGGGCAATGGTGTGGACAGAGACCGGTTGTTTGGATGGCTGCAAGGCTAAGTCCAGCAGCGCCTTAACACTGTAATGACCACGGGTCGTTAGTTTCATGGGACGATTTCAAGACAGCTTTTGCCTTAGTCTAGGGGCTATTATCCCATTGTGAAGGGCATTGTCAGTTCATTTGATCGATTTACCCCGGGCTTAACAAAGCCCCCCTGAAAGTAACCTAATCCCTCAAAAGAGACCAACTTTGAGAGAGACTCCGCCAGGTTTGAATCTCCCTTAAAAAAATGAATGCAAAAAACTATTTTCCTGTAGTATCATTCTCGGTGTCTTGGTTAAACTGTGGCCAAGCAGACAAGAATTCTGCTCTTCCTCAAGAGCCCATCCCCAAAACTGTCGTGATCGAGAATAGTGTGAATGGCTAAAGATACCCAGGTAGAGATGTTGACCGGACCAGAGCTATTGCAAAAGGTAAAAGAGCTAGAAGACCATAGCAAAGAAGAAAAAGCGAAGGCTTGTGGCTACTACACCCTGACTAAGTCTGGCAACTCACGGGTCAACATGATGAAATTCATGAATGCCCTAATTGAAGCAGAGGGGATTCAGCTTGACGGCAGCCAGAATGGCAATGGTCGCGGTGGACGCAACGCTAGCTTCCGGATTACGGTGCAGTCAAACGGCAATCTACTGATTGGTTCGGCTTACACCAAGCAAATGAACCTAAAACCGGGAGATGAATTTGAAATTTCCCTAGGCCGTAAGCATATTCGCTTAAAGCAACTGAGTGCTAATGGCGAGATGCTCACTGATGAAGATGAATAACTAAGAACGCTATAAAACGCTATTTTTCTTAAAGGTTGATCCATCGTCAGTAAGTTTAAGTACAATGGGCAGGCTAAGCACAAACCCGTGCGGCTTGCCTATTTTTGTGAACCTATTCCTGCGGTTATAGATTATGCATGGGCTTTACTTGGGATAGTTATACAGCCTCACCTGAGCTGTCAGAGGTCCCTGGTTAACCGCTGCCAGTTGCCACCACTTGACAACAGTTTTAGCTGACATGATTGAGGGATTGTAGGGTCAGTCTATGAGCTTCCCCATTGTTCTAGATATTGCGCTGGGTCTAGTTTTTATCTTCTTTGTGTTGAGTCTCTTGGCCAGCGAAATGCAAGAGATTATTGGCACGCTACTCCAGTGGCGGGCTGAGCACCTGAAGCAGTCCATTGAGGTGCTGCTAGCCGGTAACGAAAACGAGAAAGCCACCGATGCCCAGGTGCTGGCCGACGCCCTATACGACAGCCCCTGGATTCGCAGCCTTAATCAAGAGGCAAAGGGGCCTATTGCCAAGGCATTTAGGGGGGGCAGCCATACTATTGGCCGGATTTATCGCGCCCTTACTGGCAACCGCAATGTGTTTGGCAAGGGTAAAACTAGCGGTCCCTCTTATATTCCCTCTGAGGCCTTTGCCAACAGCCTGATAGAGCGCATGCAGCTAGAAAACCTGTGGCAAGTTCTGGCTCAGGACCGGCTACAGGAGTTTGCGACAGAGAGAATCTTGCTGCCTGTTACCCATAGTCTCAGTGACCTTAAAGCCAGCACCGGTAACGAATTTTTGCTAAACGCTGAGCGTCAGCAGCTAGAACAGGCGATCGCCGAAACCGTTCAAGATTTTCAGTTAGGGCTGGTATCCCTATCAGATAGCCTCGATC
>PWXP01000115.1 GCA_003561895.1 Planctomycetaceae bacterium
CCTGGCTCGCCCACATGGCGCCCGTCGAGGTGCGAGGCGCCGACACCGGCTGGGTGATCATCGTGCAGGAGGCGTACGACGTGGCCATCGGCCGCACGCTCCAGGAGCTTCGCGTCGGGCTGATCCATTACGGGATCATCACCCTGGCGCTGGTCGGGCTGGTGATGGTCGTGCTGTGGATCGCGGCGACGAGGCTTAGCCGGGGGTAGGTGTGCCCCGGCCGACCGTTCCAGACGAGGCCGGTTTACACCGCAGAAATTCCGTGGTACATTGGCGGCTTATCCTGTTGGAGTTCACGCTTCAGCGTGCCGCCCCGTTGGAGTCCACGCTTCAGCGTGCCGCCCCGTTGGAGTCCACGCTTCAGCGTGCGAGGCCGGTATGTGCGGTAATCAGCACGCTGAAGCGTGAACTCCAACAGCCCGAATGCGTGGCCGCGGCAAGACCGTTCCCGGGCCCGCGCCGCCGCATGGGAAATACAACCCGGTTCACTGTCATTCAACCCCCAAGCGAGAAGACCTCGAATGAGTGAGAAGAATGTCCCCCTGGTCGGAATTGTCATGGGCAGCGATAGCGATTGGCCGAAGATTCAGGGCGTTGCGAAAGCGCTCGAGGAGTTCGGCGTGCCGATGGAAATCCGCGTGATGAGCGCCCATCGCACGCCGGAAATCGTGCACCAGTTCGCCACGACGGCCGCGGCGCGGGGCATGAAGGTGATTATCGCCGCGGCCGGCGGGGCCGCCCACCTGGCCGGCGTGGTCGCCTCGCACACCACGTTGCCGGTCATCGGCATTCCCGTGGTCACCGACCTGGCCGGCGGGCTCGACTCGCTCCTTTCGACCGTGCAGATGCCCGGCGACGTGCCGGTGGCGTGCATGGCCGCCGGCAGCGGCGGACCGCGCAACGCCGGCCTGCTGGCCGTCCAGATCCTCGCTTTGAGCGATGCCGAACTCCAGCAGAAACTCACCAGCTTCCGCCACGAACTTGCCGACAAGGTGAACCGGAAGAACGAAGCCCTCCAGAAGCGGCTGACCGAATCCAAGTAGCAGGCATCTCTCGTAACCGACGAGCTTTGACAAAAGCGATGCAAGAAGTGCGAACCCTGTACTGGGTCGGCGGAACGGAGGGGCGTCTCCGCCTGATCGACCAGACCCGCCTGCCGGGGGAACTGGTGGAACTCGAGTGCCGGAACGCGGAAACCGTGTGGGAGGCGATCCGCGCGCTTCGCGTCCGCGGCGCGCCGGCCATCGGCATCGCCGCCGCGTACGGCATTTGCCTCGGGCTGCAAACCGTGGCCGGTCAGGACGCGGCCGCCTTCCACGCCCGGCTCCAGGAGGTCGCCGACTACCTGGCCGAAAGCCGGCCCACCGCGGTGAACCTGTTCTGGGCGATCCGCCGGATGACCCGGCGGGCCCGCGACCTGCGCGACGCCGGCGCCTCGCCCATCGAGACGCACCAGGCCCTCCTCGCCGAAGCTCAGGCCATTGAGGCGGAGGACCGCCGGATGTGCCGCGCGATCGGCCGGCACGGCGCGGAACTGTTGCCCGACGGGGCCGGCGTGCTGACGCACTGCAACGCCGGCGGACTGGCCACGGCCGATTACGGCACCGCGCTGGCGGTGGTGTACGCGGCGGTCGAGTTAGGCAAGCGGGTGCACGTATTCGTCGACGAAACCCGGCCGCTGCTGCAGGGCGCCCGGCTGACGGCCTGGGAGCTACGCCGGCGCGAAATCCCGTGTACGCTCATCTGCGATTCGATGGCGGCGATGGTGATGAAGCAGGGCAAGGTGCAGGCGGTGGTGACCGGGGCCGATCGGATCGCCCGAAACGGCGACGCGGCCAACAAGATCGGCACCTACGGCGTGGCCCTGGCCGCGGCGGCGCACCGGATTCCGTTTTACGTGGCCGCGCCGAGCAGCACGTTCGACCTGTCGCTCGACAGTGGGGAGGAGATTCCCATCGAACTGCGCGCCGCCGGAGAGGTTACCCACTGCCACGGCCGGCCGGTCGCGCCGGAGGGCATCGACGTGTACAATCCGGCCTTCGACGTGACCCCCGCCGGCCTGATCGCCGCCCTGGTCTGCGAGCGCGGCGTCCTCCGGCCCGTCTGCGAGGCGCGCATCGCGGAGGTACTCGAAACGTCGGCCACAAGTTGATCGTGGGAGGCAAGGATTTCCGTAACCGTTCCAGGGCGACTGTCCCAATTTTTGCGGGGCAGACCGCTTTATACTACGCGTGCCCGTTCAACTCAACCGGTCGGCGAGGCCGACATTCGGGTATTCGGGCCGTCTCGACCTCGTCGTCGGGAGGGCGTACCGTTGGTGCAAGCGTAACCGCCCCGGGGTGCTCGGCGACGCCGTGGAGAGCATCTTGGCGGGGCCCAGCGCCCGCCCCCCCATCCACAGCAGGGTCCATGGCCGGTATCCTGTTGCTAAACTCACTTTCCTCCCACGACCCCCGGTTTCCCATGACGTCCGCCCGCACTCGCTTCGCCCCCAGTCCGACCGGCTACCTGCATATTGGGGGAGTTCGCACCGCGTTGTTCTGCTGGCTGTTCGCCCGAAAGCACGGGGGGCAGTTCGTCCTCCGCATTGACGATACCGACCGCCAGCGAAACGTCCAGGAGGCGCTGGAGCCGATCCTGCACGGCTTGCGGTGGCTGGGAATCGACTGGGACGAGGGCCCCGACGTGGGTGGACCGCACGGCCCGTATTACCAGTCGCAGCGAGGGAAACGGTACGAGAAGGCCGTCGAGCGGCTGCTGGCCTCGGGCCACGCCTACCGCGACTACGCCCGAACCGACGAGATTCAGGCCGAGCGCGAGGCGGCCCAGCGCGAAAAGCGCCCCTTCGTATACAGTCGCCGCTTCATGGCCGAAACCGGCGCCGACGCCCGCCGGTTCGAGGCCGAGGGCCGCCAAGCCGTGGTGCGGCTGAAGATGCTCCGCGAGGGCAGGCTCGTGCTCGACGACCTCATCCGCG
>PWXP01000089.1 GCA_003561895.1 Planctomycetaceae bacterium
GATGTTGTCTTGCAGCCACTGAACGGGGTCCTCGCCCTTCGCTTGTATTTCGCGGATGGTCCGAAGCTGGGCGATGGCCGGTTCACGCAGGGCCGCGAACACGACGAATGGGCTGCGAATAATCTGTTGCTGCGTGTTGCGCCAGAGGGCGAAGTCGACCCTCTCGCCGGGGGCCGACGGATCGAACATGATCCGCCGCGCATGGGGTGTAACCCGGAGGTAGTGTTCGGCCGTGTAGGTGGTCGGCACAAGATACCACACCAGCGGCGCTACGATGGTCGCGGCAATCAGCGCCAGGCCGAAAGCCAACAGCGAACGCCGCCGCAGCGCGTACAAGTACGGCTTGAGCATGGTAACCGGATCCTGCGTGCCATTGCCGGCAACCATCGTGGGCACCCCGGCGTAGGCGTTGTTTTGGACCTCAGCTAGGCCCGACTGCCGGACCGCCATGGGATACTCGTCCTTAGAATGGGAAGGTTTGGACTCTGCTGCCATTGTGATCGTCCCCAATTTGGGTGCTTGCGACTGGTCGATTAGCCTCCCGGAACGCCCGGCGGCTGCGGAACGGCCTCCGCATCGGCGGGTTTCTCGTCCGGAACTGAGGGCGAAGGCAAACCGGGCGGTCGATGGCGATTCCACCCGTATCGGGACAAGGGGGTTAGCGGTTGCCTCGCCTACGTTCCAGTTTGATTGCGAACGGCGGCGAAGTCAAGGCGCGGTCGTGGAGGCATCCGGCTGTGCGCCTTCGGCCGCCCCCACAATGGCTCTCGGCACCTCAGTTGTTAGCCCCCTTGCCCGAATCCGCGCTGCTCCCTGCGCTTCGTGCCGCGCTCTCTATCCATTCAGCATCCCGGAGTTCGGCAGAAAAGTCAAGGGGTGGGGGGACGAAAATGCTGAAATAATTCGTAGGAACAGGAGTCTCCCCCCATAAAAAGTACGCTCGGCTACCTTTGCGGCGCGGTACTAACCCACACAGAATACCCACATTCCGACAGCTTGCCCGCATCCCCCCCGCCGGTGCCGCAGCGCTGCTACTCTCTCCCACTGGCCAGCCACCACAGCAGGAGCAGGGCGGCTGCGTAAAAGAACAGCCCGATGCCCTCGTGCATGAGCATGTAAGGCAATGGCAAGTGCGTCGCCGCCAGGCTGATGGCCACAATCCGCAGCGCGTTGAACAGGACCGCCAGGGAAAGGGCGAACACCAAGAGCGCCAGCTTGGCATGCCAGGGGATCCGGTAGTGGAATCCCAGAATGCCCGCCACCAGCAGCGAGGAACTGATCAGCCCGAACCCGTTGCACTCGGCTGCCACGACGAACGCACGATCTTTCACGAAGAGCAATAGTTCCGGGGGGCTGCCCCGCTGGATGGCCACGGCCACGTCGACGCCCAGGTATTCCAGCAAGTCGGCGCTGTACTTGGCGGCGACGGCTCGGAGGGGCCAATCCAGCCACGGGGCCACCCCCGCCAGGATGCCCAGCAGCAGGATTCCGGTCATGGCCGGCAGCAGGGCGCGCACGCCCGCCGCTCCGAAAAGAAAGGCTGATACGCCGGCAAACGCCAGGCAGAACGACAGCAGCGCAATAGGCAGCGCCAAGCCCGGCAGCCACCGGACCAGGTACAGGCATCCCAGCGCCGCGGCGACCAGCGCGATGCCCAATCCATTCCCTTCGGGCTGAAACGGTCCGGCGCGAATGGCCCGCCGGAGGCTGATGACCAGCGCGAATAGGACAATCAGCCCCCCGTTGTGCAACTGCTCAACCGAGAAGGCTGCCATGCCGAGCCACAACAACAGCGGGGCGTACATTGAGGCCAGCAGGGCGCCCAGCGCGAGCACAATCAGCAGGTTGACGGTCCTACCGGACCTCTCAGGCGATGGCCGATGCCTCGGCTTATCCACCGCGCCTCCTTTTCAAATGGTCGCTTCGCATGTTCTTCAGTACCAGCCGGTCGCCCAGGGCGGGCCAAAGCTGGGCGATGGTAAACAGCAGCCGCGCTTTGGCCGGCACCACCAATTCCGCCTGCCGGCGCTCGCACGCGCGAACGATCCGCCGGGCGAGCCACGCGGGATCGATCCGGCCGACGTTCACGCCGGCGCCGGGCCCGCGGGCGGCCTGCGGAACGTCCTGCTCGCCCTCGAGCCGGTACAGCCGCTCGTCCTGCCGGGCGATGGGTCCGGGGCACACCAACAGCACGTGCAGCCCCTCGGCCCCCAGCTCCAGGCGCAATTGCTGCGAGTACGCCGCCACCGCGTGCTTGGTGGCCGGATATGCGCCCACGTAGCGCGCCGCCGCCTTCGCCGCCAGCGAGCCGATATTCACCACGTGCCCGCGACGCTCTAGCAAATGGCGCGCCGCGGCGCGCGTGCAGCGAACCGTGCCCAAAAAGTTCAGTTCCCAAAGGGCCTGGAACTGCTCCGGCGTGGTGTCGAGCACCTTGCCGCGCACCGAACGGCCGGCACTGTTGACCAGCGCGTCGAGCCGCCCGTAGCGCTGCAGCGCGCCGGCGAACAGGCGGTCGACGTCGGCCTGGCGGGTAATATCGACGGGTACGCCCAAGACGTCGCTACCCGCGGCGGCCATCTGCTCGACCGTTTCCGTCACCCCTTCGGGTTCCAGGCCGGCGACAACCAGGCGGGCGCCGGCGGCCGCGAACGCCTCGGCGATGACGCGCCCCAGCCCGCTTGTGCCGCCGGTGACCAGGACCACTCGTTCCGTCCAATATCCCATGGCCGACAGGATACCGGGAACGGCCTGTCGCGGGTAGGGTGGGCCTGTTGGAGTTCACGCTTTAGCGTGCTGGACACCGTACAAGCTGGGTTCGCACGCTGAAGCGTGAACTCCAACGGGTCGCACGCGGCGTCGGCCACGGTGGCCGCCTACACGTCGGTCCCGAACGGCGCCCGCTGCTTGCGCGACATCAGCCCGTTGGCCTCGTCGTCGTCGATGAAGCGGTATCGCTTCGAGTCGAACCGGACGGGCCGGGCCAGCAGCATGGCAATGTTGGCCATGTGGCAGGCGTTGACCGAGTTGGTGTCGGACCAGACGTCGGAGATGGGCTTCTCGCGGGTCTTCATGCAGTGGAAGAAGTTGCCCATGTGATTGGTGATCGGCATGTCGCGGTACACCGCGCGCACCTGCTCGTCGAGCCACTCCTGCTGCTTGGGGTCCTTCTCGATCTCCTCGACCGGCAGGCCGGTCAGCCCGCCCCGGTTGACCCGAATCCGCCCCTTCTCGCCCGAGATAATCAACTCGTTGCTGCCGCTGTACAGGGTGGCTTCGTTGCCGTTGGGCAGTTTCATGTCCACCCGGAACCGGTTGGCCACGTTGTAGCTGACCGGCAGGTCCTCGAAGGGCTCGCGCCCCAGCAGGGTGTCGCGCATCCGTTCGCGGCCGAGGGGGAAGTTGTACCGGTCCTCGACCGGGGCGGCCTCGACGATGCCCGTCTGGTCGCCGCCCATGGCCCACAGGGCGATGTCGGTATGGTGGACGCCCCAGTCGGTCACCTGGCCGCCGGAGTATTCGAACCACCAGCGGAAGTTCCCGCCGAAGCGGTTCGGGCTGAAGGGGACCATGGGGGCCTGGTGCAGCCAGAGGTTCCAGTCGAGTTCGTCCGGCGGGTCTTGGGTCGGGAAGGGGCCGCCGCTGCGCGCCCCGCCCACCGAAATGAGCGAATGGAGCTTCTTGCCCAGCCGCCCGCTCCGGGCGATGGCCACGGCTTTGAGGAACCGGCGCGCGTACTCGGTGCGCTGCTGCGTGCCCACCTGGAAGACGCGGCCGGTTTCTTCGGTGGCCTTGCGGATTTGCGCGCTCTCCTCCATGGTCAGTGTGAGCGGCTTCTCGCAGTACACGTCCATCCCCGCCCGCATGGCGTCGATGGTAATGCGTGTGTGCGAATGGTCGGGCGTGCCGCAGGTGATGGCGTCGACGTCGTTGCGCTCGAGCAGCTTGCGGTAGTCCTGCATCACCTCGCAGCGGCCCTCGCAGCGTTCGGCGAACCTTCGGGCATTGCCCAGATGGACGTCGGCACACGCGACCATGTTGCCCAGGCTGCCGGCCTGGCGGCCGACGCCCGAACCCCGGCCGCCCACGCCAATGGCGGCGATATTGAACTTGTCGTTGGCGCTTTCGGCCGCGGCCTGCCGGCTGCTCCAAAAATAGGGCGCGGTCGCGGCAATGCCTGCCGTGGTCTTCAGAAAACTGCGGCGGGTCGTTTGCGTAGTACGCATGGAAACTCCTCTATCGGCGGGGGATTCATGGGCTCGGCGGAAGGGGCCGAGCGCCGGTGGGTGAACCATTCACAGAACGTCATTATACCTCAATGAAATCCACAAAGCGAGGGGTGGTTCCGGCCGACCCAGCAGCCGGACTCATTCACGGACCACGCACTCCTGCAACAATAGGGACAAGATTTCGGCTCTTCACTCCACGACGCGTACGGCCGGCGGTTCGGCATAATCCTGCCACAGACGCTCGGCCAACTCGGCATCCGGCGGGCCGTCGTGGGTGGCAAAGCGGTATCGCGAGACCAGCGGCTGATCCGCCGCGATCTCGAACGGACCCAGCACCATCGGAGCAAAACAGAAATAGGGAACCACCGGATGCAGCCGCACCGGCTGGGGCGCCCGCAGATTGCCGGGATGCCCCAGCGAGATCACCGCCGCCGGCTCCTCGTCGCCGGGCCCATGGGAAATCACCCAGTGGGCTCGCGAATGATTGCCGTCGTCGCGCGTCTTTCCCAGATTCGTGAGGAAATCGTTCTCCGGATGCCGGAACCAGGCACGCGCCCCGCGCAGCCCCATGCCGCCGTAGTGATACTCGTTCACCCGTAACGGACGGTCCGCCACCAACCGTTGTTCGGAGCGCAGATCGAACAGAAAGGGCGACTCGATCGCGTACACGCGAATTACCCAGCTCTCCTCCAACACCGGTGCCGGCCCGCCGGGCGCGTTCAGATCGCTGTGCCGCAGCAGCACTTCGAATTGCCCAAACACCGGACCGCTGACCGCCGCGCGCGTTTCCAGATGCTCCACCGTTCCCTGCCGCCGGGCCTGGTTCCAGAAGTCCACGCGCCGGCCCGCGAAGGTCGTGTGGACCCAGGCAAAGAAGAAACCGTGTTGGTGGGGGTGATCGTCGGGAAAATCATCGGTCACCGTTTGCCCGCCGGGTGTCTGCAAAGGATGGATATAGCCGCTCTTGGCAAACACGGGGTCCAGGCCCTCGGGCGCCGGCACCGTGGCCTGGTGGTAGGTCAGCACGGGTGCGCCGTCCACCCGGATTACCAACTGGTCTCCATCGTCTTCGCAGGTAACCCGCGATTCGAGCGCAGGTTCCTCCGCCGCGACCGCCAACCGATACGTCCGCGCCTGACCGGCCGGCAAGTCCCGCACGATCCACACCGCCCGAGCTTCTCCCGGTAGCCGCTGGACGGGAACCCGCGCACCCGACTCGGCTTCCGACAGGTCCAACCAGGCGGCGTCTGCCAGTTCGCCGGTCAATTCCACCGACACCGGCACCGCCACGCCATCCCGCTCACCCGCGGAAACCTCGAACAACTGCTCCTGACCCAACGCCATGGCCGGCACGCCCCCGAGAGCCGCGACCAGGCAAAAAAAAGTAAATCGTTGTCGAACCGAATGCATCATGATAAAGCTCCTCAAGGTTGCCGGGAGTGTGTTCGCCTCGTTTGTTCGGCAAGCCGGACGACGGCAGCGACGGTCGCCGGTTCGGCCCGCACTTCCACAAGCGGGCCACGACCGCAAGACGGGCTTGCGCTTGTCGAATTGCCAGACCATTTCACTTTGCCAAACCATTTCAATTATCCTGTCGGCCACCCGAGCGCGTCAAGTACTCGCGTGCCGGAAAAGCTGCGGCCGCGGTGCTTCCGGCCGCGTTTGTCCAGCGACGAGCAGGAAATCGACACCGGTAACCATTCACGGGTCGGGCGGGGTCGGTGTGCGGCGGCGCGACATGAGCACACCGAACGGGTTGCTGTAGTGGTCGGTCCAGAGAACCGGTTTTCTGCCCGGCCGCAAGCGTTGGCGCTGGAGGGCCGCGGCGTGGCGCGAGTTGGCGGGCGCGAGGAGCACCCAGCGGCAGTCGAACGTTCCCCGGGCCTCGTCGCCCCGCGACTCGACCACGCTTGCCACCAATCCGAAGCGAGCCGCCAGGCCCGCCAGCACCGGCGTCAGGTCGAAATGCCGGCTGGAGATGTGCACCGCCAGGATGCCGTCCGGGCGGAGGTGCTCGAGGTACACTTCAAACGCCTCGGCCGTTACGAGGTGGACGGGGATGGCGTCGCTGGAGAAAGCGTCGAGCACGAGGACGTCGTAATCCTGCGGCTCCTCGCGCTCCAGTTCGCTCTCCAGCGACAGCCGCGCGTCGCCCGGAACGACCACCACCTCGCCCCGGCAGTCGTCCAAGTAGGAGAAGTGCCGGCGGGCCAGGCGGATCACGTCGGGGGCGATTTCGTAGAAGCGGTAAAGATCGCCGGGCTCGGCGAAGGCCGCCAGGGTGCCGACGCCCAGCCCCACGAGCCCGACCCGCTTCGGCGCCGGGTGGCCCTGGGCATCGTGGCGCGCCATTTCCAGCGCCCTTCCGACGCCCGACTCGCGGCCGTAGTACGCCGTGGGTTCGCGGCGCATGGGCTCGGAAACGAACTGCATGCCGTGGAGGATCCGGCCGTGAATCAGTCGCATTTGACGCCGCAACGGCCGCGGCGCGTCGGAGTCGACAAAGTTGACCACCCTCAGCACACCGTAAAAGTTACGCCTTACGGCTACCGCGCCTTCAAGGCGTTCCACCGCGTCCTGCACGAGGACCACGGCAAGCAGCAGCAGCACGGCCGACAATCCGCCCAGGGTGGCCAGCGACCCGAAAACCAGGCGCGGCTCCGCAGCGCGCCGGGGGGTTGCGGTGCGGGCCTGCCCCGGCCGCCGCCGGGCGCCGGGCGGCCGGAGCGGCGCCCCCAGACCACGCTCGCGGACGAGGTTCCCCAGCAGCAGGGCGCAGGTGCCCACGATCGCCAGGTGCAGCTCCCAAAAGCCCGAAAACGCCAGCGGCGCGAGCACGCCCACAAACAGCCCTCCCGCCGCGCCGCCCGCGGCAATCAGCAGGTAGAACGAGGTGAGGTGCCGCGCGTCGGGCTTCAGCCGCACCAGTTCGCCGTGGCAAATCATGCAGCAGGCGAACAGCCCCGTGAGGAAAGCAACCAACTGCAAGAGGACCGGAGCCGTCGCGTCCAGCAGGATGGTCCACACGACCAGCCCCATCACCAGGGGAAAAGCGAACCCGCAAAGCCGCCGAGGATACCACCGTTCGCCGCCGAAGCAAAGGATGAACGAGAACAGGTACAGCGCCAGCGGCAACACCCATAGGAACGGCACGGCCGCCACGTCGAGCGAAACCTGGTTGGTCGTCGCCAGGAGCATCACCGAAGCGGCCATGGCCAGCAGGAACCACATCGCGGTCACGGTGAGCGTCGGCCGCCGGGCCGGCGACCGATCGGGAACATCGTCGGCGCAAGGCAACGCTCCGGTCATCGAACGTCGCACGATCCACGCACAGGCCGTGCACAACACGGCGAACAACGCCATGCCGCCCGACCAAATGGCCGACTGGGTCGGAATCGAAAAGGTCGGTTCGACGACGAACGGGTAGGTCAGCAGCGCCAGCAGCGATCCGGCGTTCGACAAGGCGTACAGGCGATACGGCGATTGGCCTGCGAACGCATACGCAAACCACCGCTGCAAGAGCGGCGTGGTTGCCGAAAGCACAAAAAACGGCAACCCGACGTGCACGGCCAGCAGGCCGAGGATCAGCGGCACGGGCGGCTCGCTGCCCAGCGGCTTCCATTGCGGGCCGGGCAGGATGGGCAGCATCGCCAGCACCAGCGCCAGCAGGGCCAAGTGGACCAACTTCTGGCCCCCCGGCGAGAGACGCCGCACCAGCAGGTGGGCGTAGGCGTACCCGGCAAACAGCCCCACCTGGAAGAACAGCATGCAGGTGGTCCAAACGGCCGGCGTGCCACCATACCAGGGAAGTATCGCCTTGGCAATCAGGGGTTGCACCTGAAACAGCAGGAAGGCGCTAAGGAACACCGTTGCGGCGAACGTGCCGATCGCGGCCCGAGACGCGCCGACGGTGGCGATGCGCCCGGCCCGCAAATCGGTGGCACTGGAAAACGCAACGCCCGACGCACGCCCGGCGGTATGGCGGTAGTTCATCAAAGATTGGCTGAAAACGGTTGCAAACACACGGTCGTGGGGCAAAGGGAACGTGCGGGCGCCCGCGCCGGCCGCCCCACGCGGCATGCCGGCCCGCCCCCCGCACTCCGGCCGACAATGCCACCATCACTTGGCATTGTCGGCCGGAGTGCGCAAGGTGTCAACGTGACGCCGGCGGTGAAAATAAACAACTCTTCCGTTTCTAGGTGCAGGCCTCGCCAATGTAGTAGGCACACGCCGCTGTGCCGTCCCCCGGAAAGCAGTCTGCACCGAACGGAAGAGCCCATTGTTTGGGCATCGTCTTTCCCTGAAAAGAGCGCGGGTTGGCCGACAAATGGACCAGTCCCCGGCCGGCCCGGAAGCGGTTACCCGATGGGAATGCGGCTTTGGGGCTACCGCGGCGACGGCGGCCGTGGTATCATGTGGGATTGGCGCAGGTGCGGTCCACGCATACCGTGGCAACGGCCGCACGCGCGCCCCGTTCAAAGAGAAATCGCCCGCCACGCATCCACCATCCATCGGAGAGTGTTTCCGCTTGCCGTATGATCGTCCTCGACGTCCAGCAGGTCTGCAAGCACTTCGGCCCGGAGCCGGTACTCGACGGCGTAACCTTTCAGGTCCACCCGGGCGAGCGGATTGCGCTGGTGGGGCCGAACGGGTGCGGCAAGTCGACCCTGCTGCGGATCATCGCCGGCAAGGAGGAGCCCGACGCCGGATCCGCCGCCCTGCATCCGTCGATCCACGCCGGGTCGTTCGAGCAGCAGGTGCACCTGGCCGGCGGGCGGTGCGTGTACGACGAGGCGAAATCGGCCCTGGCCGACCTGGTGCTGCTCCAGCGGGAGGCCGTGGCTGTGGCCGAAGCCCTGGCCGAAGCCGCCGAAAAAGGGGACAGGAGTCGTTTTGGTCAAGCACCCGACGGGCCGTTCCGGAAAACGGCTCCCGTCCCCTTTTTCAGCGACGACGTGCAGCGGCTCGCCACCCGATACGACCACGTGCAGCAGGAACTCGACCGCCGCGACGCCTACAACCTCGACCACAAGGTGCGGCGGGTGCTCGCCGGGTTGGGCTTCGCCGAAACGGGCTACCGCCAACCGGTCGAAAGCCTCAGTGGCGGCGAGCAGAACCGGCTGATGCTTGCGAAGCTCCTGCTGGCCGAACCGAACCTCATGCTGTTGGACGAGCCGTCGAACCATCTCGACATCGACGCCACCCAATGGCTCGAAGAATTCCTCGTGGAAAGCTCGGCGGCGGTGATGGTGGTCAGCCACGACCGGTCGCTGCTGGACCGCGTGGCCACCCGCGTGCTGGAACTGGTGCACGGCACGGTCGACTCGTACGCCGGGAACTTCTCGGCCTACTGGCGGCAGAAACAGGAGCGGCTGCTGGTGGAACGCCGCACGTACGAGAAGCAGCAGACGGAGATCGCCAAAACGGAAGAGTTCATCCGCCGCAACGCGTACGGGCAGAAGCACGCGCAGGCGGAAGACCGGCGGAAGAAAATCGAACGGATCGAGCCCGTCCCGCTCCCCCGCGAAATCGCCGCCCCGCCCATGGCGTTCCCCGCGGCGGCGCGGTCGGGCGACGTGGTGGTCCGCGCCGAACGGCTCGGCAAGTCGTTCGGCCAGCCGCTGTTCCGGAACGTCACCTTCGACATCGCCCGGGGCGAACGATGGGGGCTGCTCGGCCCCAACGGGTGCGGGAAGACGACGCTACTGAAATGCCTCGTCGGGCTGATCGGCCCCGGCGAAGGACACGCCACGCTCGGGCACGGCGTGAAGCTCGGCTACTTCGACCAGCACCTGCACGAGCTGCACGACGACATGCAGGCAGTCGACGCCGTGCGCCCGCCCCGCGGGTCGATCGACCTCCAGACGCGACGCAATTTGCTCGGCCGATTCGGGCTCAGCGGCGATACGCAACTCCAGCCGGTCGGCAGGCTTAGCGGCGGCGAGCGATGCCGCGTGGCGCTGGCCCGACTGTGCCTGGCCGACGCCAACCTGCTGCTGCTCGACGAGCCGACAAACCACCTGGACCTGTGGGCGCGCGACGCGTTGGAGCGGGCGCTTTTGGAGTTCGACGGCACGGTGCTGTTCGTCAGCCACGACCGCTACTTCGTCAACCGCGTGGCCGACCACCTGCTGGTGATGGAGCCCGACCGGGTTCGCGTGGTCGAGGGCAACTTCGACACATACCGGCAGATGACGGCGGCGCAGGCGGCGGGGCGGCCCGTGCCGCCGGAACCGGCCGCGAAGCCGGCCGCCACGGCCGAGGCCCCCTCCTCGGCCGACGCGCCGAAAGCGAAGCGGCGCCGCCGGTTCCCGTACCGGAAGGTGGCCGACCTGGAGGGGGAGATTTTTCAGCGGGAAACGGAAGTTGAGCGACTCCACGCCAAACTGGCCGACGGCGCCACGCACCGCGACGGCGACCGGGTCCGGCGGCTCATGAGCCGAATGGACGAACAGAAGGCCGCGCTCGCCACGTTGTACGAGCACTGGGAAGAGGCCGTGGAAATGAACTGGTAGGCGGCTCTGTTGGAGTTCACGCTTTAGCGTGCGCGCCAAGTATGTGCGATAATCAACACGCTAAAGCGTGAACTCCAACAGGGGCAATCGCCAGTTCAACTACCATTCCGTCGGTGTACCGCGCTATTCGGCGTTGCTCTTCTCCAGCAGTCCTTGCCGGAAATCGCGCGCCGTGCGATGGTAGGCGAGGATCTCGCGGCGGTGCTCCGGGTTGGCCACTTCCAGCGCCCGGGCGCGCTCGTACACCCAATCGAGAAAAAAATCGACGGGTCGCCGTCTTTGCGCGGCCGCGGCACGAGATTCCCATGGTTCGGCCCTCGGCAATCGCCGCAGATGGCGATTGGCGCGCCACGCAACGTCTCTTCCCGCTCACGCCGACGGCGGAAGGCTTGGTCGTCCTACTACGCACGAAACCTCTGCATTCGTCCCGCGCCCCGCTTCAGCACATGAAACACCATCCCTCCCGGTGCCACTGTTGCAGTTCGACACACGGCCGCAATCTTTTCCAAACCGCCTCGCTTCGCCAATATATCCGCCTGTCCCCTTATCGCCGCCTTATGTAGTGCCGAAGAGAGGACTTGAACCTCCACGACCTTGCGGTCACTAGGTCCTGAACCTA
>PWXP01000077.1 GCA_003561895.1 Planctomycetaceae bacterium
AGGCCGGTCCAACCCGCCGAGGCCCGCCCGCCTCAACCCGCGGGAATTCAACCCGCAGGGCCTGCCTCGGCCCCCCAGGCGCCCGCCGCGCCCGCCGCGCCCGACGAGCCGCCGGACCCGCTGGCCGAAGCGGCAAACGTGGTCTGGTACGTGCGTCCGCCGTCGGGCGGCCAGTTCGGCCCGGCAACCAGCGACGTCATGCGCACCTGGATTGCCGAAGGCCGCGTCAGTGGCGATTCGCTCGTGTGGCGGGAGGGTTGGCGCGATTGGCAGGAGGCTGGCACGGTCTTCCCCCAGCTTGGTCCGCCGGAAGAGGAGTTCGGGCTCGACGTGCTCGGGGCGTCCGACTCGGCCACCAAAGCCGCCTTGGGGAAAGCACGTGCCCCCCGGTCGCGCCAGCGGGAAACGGTCCAGCAGGCAACGATCATCACCCTGTTGATCCTTGCAGTGTCCCTGTTGGCCATCGGATTGATGTGGGTGGTGTTTTATTACCCGGCCTAGAACCGCAAAGGGGTCGCATGAAGGTCCAGCAATTTCTCGATCACCATGGAATCGCTTCGAACCCCTTTGCCGACGAAGACGCCCAGACCGACCTGGTGTTCAAGGCCGGCTGCATTCGCGATACGCACCATCCCACCTGGGACAAGGTATACGGCGACCCCGCCGAGCCCGCCACCACGGTCGTTTTCGGCGAGAAGGGGTCGGGCAAGACGGCCATGGGGTTGCAGATCGTACATCACCTGACCGATCATAACGCCGATCCCCCCGACGCCCAAGTCTTCGTCGTCGCCTACGACGACTTCAACCCTTTCCTCGACCGTTTCCGGGAGCGCTTCTCCGGCCGGCGGCGCAGGCGGGTCGACCGCCTGCTAGAGCAGTGGCGGCTGTGGGACCACATGGACGCGGTGCTGTCGCTGGCGGTCACCCAGTTGGTCGATCGGCTCCTGGGGGTGAAGCAAGCGCGGCATCCGGCCGCACGCGACGAGCCGCTGCCGGCCGGCGCGCTCGATGCCGGACAGCGGCGCGACGTCATGCTGCTGGCGGCCTGCTACGACCGGTCGACC
This sequence comes from Planctomycetaceae bacterium, assembly GCA_003561895.1. GTDB lineage: Bacteria > Planctomycetota > Planctomycetia > Pirellulales > Thermoguttaceae > PWXP01. Next base: position 1,065 of record PWXP01000077.1, read on the forward strand.
GCGGAGAACCCGGTCGACCGCTAGCACGCCCTGCGCAAGCGGCTGGCGTTTCCCGTCTGGCGATCGAAATGGGACCTGGCCGTCGGCGGCTTGGTGACCCTGGCCGTGGTCACCCTGATCGCGGCGACCGGCGGCTGGGATTGGTTGCTCGGCCCGTGGCCCTACCTGGGCGTCGCCGCTGGGTGGGCGCCGCGGCTTTGGCGGCTGATCAAGGCCCACTGGCTGGCGTGGAAGCTGGTGCGCAATACGCGCGTGCTCAATCACAGTACACATTTTTTGCGCAAGATCCTCAGCCATTGGACCGCCGGCCAGTTGGTCGGCCAGCCCCTGCCCTCCGAACAGCGGAGCGACGACCGCTACGAGTTGCTGGCCAAGGTGCAATCCGTCCTCCGGGCACTCCGGTTCGGGGGTATCGTGGTGCTGGTCGACCGCGTCGACGAACCCTACTTGATTAACGGTTCTACGCAACTGATGCGGGCCCTGGTGTGGCCCATGCTCGACAACAAGCTGTTGAAGCACCCGGGCGTCGGCATCAAGCTGCTGCTGCCCTCGGGGTTGGAGCGGCTGATCGACCGCGAGGACCGCGAGTTCCATCAGCGGGCCCGGCTGGACAAGCAGAACTTGATCCGGTCGCTCGACTGGACGGGCCAGTCGCTGTACGACGTGGCCGCGGCGCGGGGGCGGGCCTGCGCCGCCGACGAGGCCTCCCCCACGCTCACCGCCCTGTTCGAGCCGGATGTCGACCGCCGCCGGCTGATAGACGCATTCGAGACCCTCCGGGTTCCCCGCAACTTGTTCAAGTTCATGTACCGCCTTTTCACGACCCATTGCAACGCGCACACCGACGAGAGCCCCGTCTGGCAGATTTCCGGGGAGACCTTCCAGGCGGTGCTGGCGCTGTACCGGCGCGACCAGGACGCCTTCGACCGCGGCGTGGGGGCAGGGTGAGCGATTTCGCTCTTGACGCCCAGGGGGCTTTTCGGCAAACTCTCAGCCTGCCGACCCGGTACGGCGGCAAACGGAACGTACCATGCCGTAGGATGGACATTCCTGTCCGTCCCCCCGGCATGCGTGCCCGCAGAACATTCCTGTCCGTCACTCCGGGGCCGGGCAGGGAGGTCCCCGAAATCACCACACGCAAGGAGTGCTTTCTATGTGGCGGAACATGGCTGCCTGGATCGTTCTGGGCACACTGACCGGACTCGCCGGATGTGGGAATCCGTCGGCGCCGGCAACCGACGCATCTCAGGCGAGCGGGGCGGCGCAGTCCAACGCGCCGGCGGACGACGACACCCCCGAGGGTGCTGTGACGATCTTCCTCAGCGCCGTCTGTGCCGGCAACGACGAGCACGCCGCGAGCATGCTCACCGAACTCGCCCGGCGGAAAACCGCCGAAATGGACCTGGAGGTGGCCCCCTCGGGCAGCGATACGGCCCGGTTTCAGATTGGCGAGGTCGAGTTCGTCGGCGACGACGGAGCGCGGGTGGCGTGCACCTGGAGCGACCTCGACGAGCAGGGTGGGCGCGCGGAGGAGCATATCCTTTGGGTGCTGCGGCGGGAGGCGGCCGGCTGGCGGATCGCGGGCATGGCGCCGAGCATCTTTCCCGATGAACCGCCGCTGCTGCTGAACTTCGAGGATCCCGAAGAGATGTTCGAGAAACTCCAGCGGGTTCAGCAAGAGGTCATGCGCCGCGCCCAGGCCGAGGCGATGCCCCGCGGCGACGTTTCGCGGGAAGCCCAGCGGCAGGGACCGCCGGGAGATGCGATACGCCGCTAGGCGGGACTATACTCGCCGCGTGCCGTTTTTGCGCTTTTGTAGGATGGACATTCTTGTCCGTCTTCGCTATGACGGGCTCGAAAGCCCATCCTACGGAAATGCGCAGTTTTAGCCCGCGGCGAGTAT
>PWXP01000301.1 GCA_003561895.1 Planctomycetaceae bacterium
CGATTAAGAACGTGATAAACGTATCCGCCCAGCGTTATCCGTTTCGGCCTTCCCATTCCAGTAGGATAGCAATCTATCGCGGATTGCCAAGAATAAAAGTACCGGACACCTTTAATTCTCTTGGGCGACCAACCCCAGGCCCACATTCCACCGGGGTGGTCCACGGGCCGGCCGCCGCCCGGCGGCGCTCGTACTCGATGTTGTGGTGGTGGAACCGGACGGGCGGGCGGTCGAGCACCGCCTGCCGGTACCACGCATACACGCGCGCCATGCAATCGTCGAAATCCGGTTTGTGCGCGAACGTCCGGGAGGGCTGTGTGGCAGTGCTCATTCGGGGCGTCGCTTCCTCAGCCGTCGATGTTCTGTTCAGGCATGACGCGCCACTCGTGGATGCCGCCGGAAAGACCCGGCCGAAGCCGCACCTCGATGCGGACGCCCTTGGTCGTAACGGGGTCGAACTCCAGGTCGATCAGACGGTCCGGTTCGATCTGGTAATCGCCCGGGTTGGGCACCTCCTTCCAGGCGGTCCCGTCCAGATACATCAGCCGCCAGCTTTGCGGCAGGCCGCAGCCGCCCTGGGGATGATCGGCGAACCAGTACACCTGGATGCGGGCGACGGTCTCGGGCTGCTCGAACGTGCACTGAACCCACTTGGTGCCACCCTTGCGGGGCCACCAAGCCATGCGCGGCTGCGACTTGTCGGCCGAGCTGCTCGGCAACTTGCCGTCGCGCATGGCGTTGAGCGTGTTGGGCGCCACCATGGGGGCCGAAGCGCTAACCGTGCCCGCTGTGAGCAAATTGTGCGGGTCGGGCGCGTCCAGGGGGCCGGCTTGCTGTGCCCCGGCCGCGCCGAGCGCCAGTTCGGCCGATTCGATCACCCAGACGGTCATCTCGTCGATGCCGCGGTTCTGCCACGCGTAATACGGTACGGCAGTGAATTCGACCGGTTCGGTTCCCCCGGCGAGCCCCTGCCCGCGCACTACCGTCACCCCGCCGAGCAGGTCGGGGCGGTGTTCGGCGCGTAGCTCCGAGTCGTCCGGCAGCCGCATGTCGAGCACGCTGAAGTCGTGGTCGACGCCTTCGAGGCAGTAGACGACCGGGCCGCGCATCAGCGCGACCCGCCCGCGGTTGAACGTCACATTCTCGTGGGCGTACACGCGTCGAACGGGCATCGGCAGGCGCAGTTCCACCACGTCGCCCGGCTGCCACGTGCGCGCGATCCGCACGTACCCTTTGTCCAACGCCTTCGCATCGACCGCCTCGCCGTTGACCGTTACGCTCCATTCGACAGGGGCGGGATCGTCGAACCGGTACAGATCGCTGGGCATGGGCCGGCCCCGAGCCCAGCCGGGAATGCGCAGGCACAGGTCGAACTCCGACGCGCGTTCCGGCTCGACGGTCAAGGTAACGCTGCCTTCCCATGGGTAGCGCGTCACTTGCGTCATCCTGACGGCGCCGTCCGGCCGGTCGATGCGCGCCTCGCCCCCGACGTACATGTTGACGTAAATGCCCCGCTCGTCCCGGGCGTATATCCAGCGGCCGATGCCGGCGACGAATCCGGGCAGTTTCGCCGGGCAACAGAACAGATAGCGGGTGCGCACGCCCGAATGCGGATTGCGGCGGTTCTGTTTCGTCACCGCCAGCAGGTTGGTATAGAAGTACTCGGTTCCCTCCAGCGAGATGCCCGACAGGCCAGCGTTGTACGCTTCGATCTCGACCAGGTCGGCGTATTTGGCGTCGCCGGTGAGCAGGTTGAGCCGGTGGTTCCACTGGCCGTGGGCGATGTTGGCGCAACATTCGGAGTACGTTCGGGCGTTGTCGAGGATCCAGTCGTCGGCAAGCTGCTCTGCGTGGGCCGGCCCGCCGACGCCGCCGTGCAGATAGATGCGGCGATCGACGATGCTGTGCCACAGGCTGTCCAGCGCCTCGCGGGTTTCCGGCTGGCCCAGGTGACGGCAGAGGTCCGTGGCCCCGCTGTAGATGTAGTTGATTCGGACCGCGTGCCCCCACGCTTTGCGCTGCTCGCGAATGGGCTTCCACGACTCGCGGTCGCCCAGGTCGGGCGGCCGCGCGTGGTGGCCGTGGTGGACAATGTGGTCGGCCAGTTCCAGGTACTTCTTCTCGCCGGTCACTTCATACAGTTTGACCAGCCCGATCTCGATTTGCGGGTGATCGGCATATTCGATGGGCTTGCCGGGGGGGAATTGGCGATAGATGTTCTCGGCCTTGCGGATGGCGATGTCCAAGAAATTGCGCTTTCCGGTTGCGCGGTAGTGCGCCGCGGCGGCCTCCAGCAGGTGCCCCGCAGAATACAATTGCCCAATGCCCCGAGACCATTCCTCGATGGTCCCCCGCCAACGCTGCTCCCGTCCCGGCCCCTGACGATGCTTCTCGGCATTAGGCGGGCTTTGCGGGTGGTCTCTTGGGAGCATGTACATCTGGTTGATATAGCCGTCTTCCTCTTGGGCCTCGGCGTACAGTTCGATCAATTCTTCTAGAACCCCGTCCAGTTCCGGATCGTGCCGCCATGCGAGCGTGTACGCGGCCCCTTCCATGATTTTCCAGAGATCGGAGTCGGGCGAGTTGTGAATCTGAATCCGCCCCTCCTTCTTCCGACCCGCGATGATCCGCAGGTTGTCGAGCTTGCCCTGGCCTTCGGCCACCTCGAGCAAGTCGGGAATCGTGCCCTTCTGAATGCGTTCGATCCACGGCGACCAGAACGGATCGTCGATGCGCACGTGTTCAAAGGTGACCGGTTGCAGTTCGGCATGGGGCGCCGGCGGAACGGCCCCCACCGGGCCTGCGGCAAATGCGGCCAGGAAACAGGCGATTGCTGGGAAACTGCACTTTAGGAGATCTTTCTGCATTTTAGGATATCTTTGTGAAGCTGAGTGAAATTGGTCTTGCGTAAAAGGGCGGCTCTCCCAATGCTTCTGTTTTTCCCGTAAGGAAGCACCAAATC
>PWXP01000080.1 GCA_003561895.1 Planctomycetaceae bacterium
TATGGGTCGACGGCCGGGTGTTCGCCCAGCCCATCGCCGTGGGCGACCCCGGCGCGAAAAACGCCCAGCCCGACGACAAGGTCGTGTTCGAGATGATCCGCTTCCCCTCGCCGGCCCACGAAGGCGAGGGGGTCATCACCGAAGTGCTCGGCCCCCGCGGCAAGCCGGGGATCGATACCCTATCGATCCTGCGCGAGTTCAGCCTGCCCGAGCGGTTCCCCGACGACGTGCACGAGGCGGCCCGCGAGCAGGCCCGCCGGTTCGACGAGACCGACCTGGCCGACCGCCTCGACCTGACCGCCGAGACGGTCGTCACCATCGACCCGGCCGACGCCCGCGACTTCGACGACGCCATCTCGCTCGAGCGGCTCGACAACGGCCACTGGCAGCTTGGCGTACACATTGCCGACGTGGTGCACTTCGTTCGCCCCAACACGGCGCTCGACCGCGAGGCCCGCGACCGGGCCACCAGCGTCTACCTGCCCGACCGCGTGCTGCCCATGCTGCCGGAAATCATCAGCAACAGCCTGGCCAGCCTCCAGCCGCGGAAGGTGCGGTACGCGAAAACGGTCTTCATGGAGTTCACCCCCGAGGGCGTACGCACGCATAGCGAGTGTCATTCGGCGGCCATCAAGAGTAGTAAGCGGCTTACGTACGAGCAAGTCGACGAGTTCCTGGCCGATCCGGCGCCGCTGCAGCGCCGCTGGGGGGCGAAGGTGTGCGGGCTGGTGGCCCGAATGCACGAGTTGGCCATGACGCTCCGCCGCCGGCGCCGGGAGCGCGGTTCGCTGGAACTCGACATGCCGGAACTGAAGGTCGATCTGGACAAGAACGGCCGCGTGACCGGCGCCCACGTGGTCGAGCACACCGAAAGCCACCAGATCATCGAGGAGTTCATGCTGGCGGCCAACGAGGCGGTGGCCGAACAGCTTGCCGAGCGGGAACTGTTCTTCCTGCGGCGCATTCACGAAGCGCCGGCCCCGCGCAAGCTGAAGGTGCTCACCGAGTTCGCCCACGAGTTGGGCTTCGAAGTCATCAGCCTGGAAAGCCGGTTCGAGCTGCAGCGCCTGCTCGACATGGCCGCCGGCCGTCCCGAACAGCACGCCGTCCACTACGCCGTGCTGCGCTCGATGCAGCGGGCGATGTACGGGCCGCAGGAGGAGGGGCATTTCGGGCTGGCCAGCGACTGCTACTGCCACTTCACCTCGCCCATCCGCCGCTACCCCGACCTGACCATCCACCGCCTCTTCGACGCCATCCTCACCGGCCGCAAGCCGGTGAACGACTACGACGCGCTGGCGGTGCTCGGGCAGCACTGCTCCGACCGCGAGCGGCGGGCCGAAGCGGCCGAACGCGAACTGACCAAGATCAAGCTGCTCAGCTACCTGAGCGAGCGAATCGGCGAGAAGATGACCGCCGTGGTGACCGGCGTGGAGAGCTTCGGGCTGTTCGTCCAGGGGATCGAACTGCCGGCCGAGGGCCTGGTGCACGTCGAATCGCTCACCGACGACTTCTACCACTTCGACCGCCGCGCCCACACGCTGGCCGGCCGCCGCTCAGGCAACCAGTTCCGGCTGGGCGACGTGCTGGAGGTGGCCGTCGCCCGGGTCGACCTCGAGCGCCGCGAGTTGGACTTCCGCCTCGCCGGCCGCCGGCGCCCCGCGCGCCGGCAACCCCGCGAGGAAACCGCCCGCAAGCCCAAGCGAACGGCGAAACCTGCGCCGAAAGGGCGGGGGAAGTCGAAGCGGCGCGGGTGATCAGCAGTGAAGTAGAGGCCGACGCGGAACAGGCAAACCGTTTGCGCCGGCTGAACCAGGTGATCGAACCCCTGTTGCGGCAGCGCTCGCAAACGGCAACCGGGCTCTGGCAGGTTTGGCACGATGAAAAAGGCCGCACCCTGTTGACCCTGACGATATCCGATCCTTGGGGTTCGGCGGTTGCAGACTTCGATCCACAGGAACTCGAGTTGGAGGACCAGTTTGAGAACCGCCTCAAGAACCTGATCGGAGAGATGATCAATCCCGCGCCCGTGCGCGGCGATCGGGAACGCATTGAAGTTCGGGATACTTTCACCACGACGGAACGGCTCGAGCAGTTGCGAAGGCGACTGGAATGTCTGCCGAACCTTGACACGTTGGGACTGCGCATGCGAAACCAGGTGCGATTCTTGCCCAATCACCCCCAAGGCTATTTGCTTACGGATTTCGTCGTGGAGGTCAATGCGGATCGTGCGGAGGAGGTGCGCAGCGTTCTGGAAGCGACCGGTTTCCATGTCCGCCAGGAAATGCCGTTGCTTCAAAGACCGGGTACGCGGAATGCAGTCAAGCAACTGGTGCAGTCGCACCTGGCAGCCGAGGAGGCCGTTCCGCAATTCGCGGTATGCTTTCGTACCGAGGATCGGCACGACATCCATTTGCTCGAAGTCGCGGAAGGTGTAGCCGAACTGGGAGACGACACGCTTGCCGGGGTGGGCTTTGATGCCACGAACGCCATCCCCGGCGCCCGGACGCTGATCGTTTACCTGGTCCACCCGAGCGACCTTCGCGCAACATGGCGACATCACCCTGATCACCCCCTGTTTCGCAACCTGCGTACTCGCGCGTGCGATTTCATCTATCCGGATGACGGCGGCGTTCGATTTCAACAAGATCGATGGGCGGTTTGGAAACGGCCCGGCCCGTTTCGCCCGCCACCGCGGTACGCTCGCGCTCTTCTCTTGCGGAGTTTTCGCTGTCGCCGGCGCTCACTGGCGGAATCCACGGGCTGGCGACGATCGCGATCAATACTGGTAACAGATGGCTTTTCATTTTCCGAGCGGGTTCACGGGGCTGCTGTACGCGCAGTCGGCGTTCATTTCACAGGAGCCGCACGTGCCGGAGCGGGGCCGCCTGCTGCGCGTGGTCGAGGCCCTGCCCCAGGTGACCCGGCACGCCACGCACACCACGCCGGGCGA
>PWXP01000528.1 GCA_003561895.1 Planctomycetaceae bacterium
AGGGAGAAAGCGATCAGGAAGGCCGCCAGCCCCAGCGCCAGTTTCTTCCATTCGCGCTGCAAGAGCGAGGGTTCGCAGGTCTCGGCGGGAGCGGCGGCGACGGTCTGCGGGGGCGAGGCGGGATCGACGGCAGCCGAATCGGGGGAAGACGTTATAGCCATTGGCGGTTCCTCTCCGGGTTGGGGTGAAGTAAAGTCGTTACCGGGTAGCAGGGGAAGCGTCCGTCGCCGGCTCGGGCTGGAGGCGTCGGCAGGACGTACCCGTTCACGGGGCGGCGCGGGCTGTTTTCTCCGCTCGATGCGAAGGGGACAGTCCCGCTGTGAACGGTTACGGCAGGACTTACATCGAAGCTTGCATGATTGGTAATTTAGCCAAATATACGATTTTACACAGCGACGCTCGCCAGGACAAGCCGGCTTCCAGCATTTGGGCATTGGGCCCGATGCCGCAATACTCCCGGAAATGCCCTCTGAGCAAGGAGAGCAAAGCCCCTCTTAGGGACCGTTTCGGCCTTGCTTCGCACGGCCGCCCGCCCTGCCGGAGCCCGGAACCCACCTTGCAATTATATTGTTATTTGGCTAAACTAGCAACTACCACCTGCCGATGTTGACGACCACCGAGCCGATCAATCCGGTGCAGGCCCTGCCACGCGCGGTTGCCAATTCGCGATAGAGCATTGACCCCACTTGCTCACTTGGTACAATTGCCAAGCGTCCGGAACCGCCACCCGGTCACATCCGGCTGGCCGTTCGGGTACCATAGAGTGGCGTGGCCTTGCCCTGGCACCGAGCCGGGGCGGCCGGTACAATAGCAATTCAGCAGAGGAGTTTGCCATGGAACCTTCCGTAACGCGTCGGACATTCGTTCAAGCGATGGGCGTGGGCGCCGGCACCGCAGCCGGTTTGGCCCCCTTCGCCGCCCAAGGGGCCGATAACCCGGAAAACACCCTCAAAATTGTCGCCGTTGCATGTAGCCCGAGGAAAGGTATGACCACCGCCCAAGCCCTGGGTTTCTGCCTCGAAGCGGCCAAGGCGGTCGATCCGGACCGGATCGAAACGGAACTGATCGACCTGGCCGAGATGGAAATTCCCGGATACATGGCTGCCGGCATCCCGCTGAAGCCGGGCCATCGCGACGATTTCCCCAAGGTGGCCGAGAAACTGGCCGATCGAGGGGTGGCGGGCATCATCATCGGCTCGCCGGTCTACTACCGCAACGTGACCGCCCTGTGCAAGGCGTTCATCGATCGGTGCAGGGTCTTGCGGGCCGGGTTCGCGTTGTCGAATAAGGTCGGCGGCGCGGTGGCCGTCGGCGGCGGGCGGAACGGAGGCCAGGAATTGACCCTTCAGGCCATCCACTCCGCGCTGCTGTGCCAGGAGATGCTCGTCGTCGGCGACGGCCGCCCCACCGCCCACGCCGGCGGCGCCGTGTGGAATCCCGGCACCGACGACATCTCGGAAGACAAGATCGGGCTCGCCACCGTGAGGAACCTGGGGCGGCGCGTGGCCGAAGTCGCCTTGCAGCGAGCCCCGGCCGAATAAGCCGGAAAACGCGTCCCCGCCCACGCCCGGGAAAACGGCCGCTTGGAACCCATGTTACCCGGTGCGGCGAGAAGCCTATGACCTTGAAAGACGCCGCAGCCAATTCGCTGCTGATGTTTGTTGCCGCCACGTGCGTCGTGCTGATCGTCAAGGCGGTTTCGCCGGCCCCGCAAACGCCTCACGCCGCGGCCGGCGGGTCGGCCGGTGGAGGGTCTACCGTCGCCATGCAGGACGGCATCGGGGTCTATTACATCCACGGCAACTTCCGATGCGTCACCTGCGAGGCCATCGAAAACTACGCCCGCCAAGCGGTGGAAACCGGCTTCCCCGACCAACTTAGCGCCGGGCGAATCGAATGGCACGCCGTCAATTTCGACGAGCCGGGCAACGAGCGCTATGTGGAAGAGTACGAGGTGGTCGCCCCGACCGTTATCCTCGCCAGGTTCGAGGGGGGGCGGCAGGTCGAATGGACGCGGCTGCACGGGGTTTGGGATCATGTCAACGTGAAGTCTGCCTTCATTCGCTACGTGCAGGACAGCCTGCGCGAGTTCATGGGTGCGTCGCCGGCCGAAGTTCCCACCCCGGCCCAAGCTCCAACGCCGGCCGAGGCTCCAACGCCGGCCGTTCCCGCCTTCGGCGCCCCTGCTTCCGGAACCCCGGCCGCGGCCGATTCCCCTGCCGAACTTCGGCCTTCGGAGCCCTCGGCCCCGGCGGCCCCGGTTCCGGAACCCCAGACGCCGGACCGGGCAAGTTCCGAGCCGCCGATGCCCGCCTCTCCCTTGCGTTCACCCACCCAGGAACCCCGCTTTTCCTTCCCCAACCCGGAGTAACACCTATGCTGCATTTGCTGCCGAACTCTCGCCGCATGAAACCCCGCCGAGTGCCAAGGGCGGCCGTTTGGGCCGTTGTGCTGTTGGCGTTGCCGACACTCCCCGGTTGCCAAGAGGCCCCCGACGCGCCGCTGTTGCCGGGCAACCCCACCCAGGAAGAACTCGATTACCAGGCGGGCCGCGTGCCCGGCCAGTCATTCGGGGGCCCCGCGCCCTCCAGTTCGGGCTTGCCGGTGCTGGTGGCCCTGGGGGCAGGGCAATGCATCCCGTGCCGGCAAATGCAGCCCGACCTGGACGCGCTCCGAGAGCAATATGCCGGCGCGATGGAACTGGTGTACATCGACGTGTACCAGGATCGCACGGCGGGGCATCGGTATGGCATTCGCACGATTCCCACCCAGATATTCTACGACGCTTCGGGCCGCGAGTTGTTCCGGCACGAAGGGTATTCCAGCATGGAAGACATCCTGGCGACGTGGACAAAGCTTGGCGTGTCGTTGCAGCCTGACGATGCCGGCTCGACGCCGGAGGCCGGGTAGAGGAAAAACCATGAGCGAGTTCGCTTTCGGGGTGGGTACGGC
>PWXP01000676.1 GCA_003561895.1 Planctomycetaceae bacterium
ATGGCTAACTGAAACGCAACGAGGCTCACGCTCCATGGCTTTTCCGGACGAACGCGATCGGAACATCATCCGTCTGGCCGAGCAAGTCGAAGGCTTGGCCACCGACCTGTGCGACTGGCTCTCGGAACACAACCCGGCCCGCCGCGCGGCCGACCTTTTGCCCGTCGCCGAGAGTGACGAATTCGAGGTGCTGCAACTTCGGCGGCTGGCCGGCAGCTTGTACACCTCGGCCAAGGTGCCGGTGGCGGCGGCCGTATACGGTCCCTCGCAGGTGGGCAAAAGCCTGTTCGTCGGGCAGGTGCTCCGGCCGCACAGCGAGAATTTCTGTCCGGTCGGCGGGGACGAAACGCTGGGACCGCCCGCCTATTACAAAGAGCTTTCCTTCGACACCGCCCTGAACCCGCAGTGCGGCTCGAACGAGGCCACCGCGCTGGTCACCCGGTTTACGACGAAAGACCGCATCGGCATGGGCGTCTCGCCCGAGTATCCGGTCATGGTCCGCGCGCTGACCCGCGTCGAATGGCTGCGCGTGCTCGCCCGCGGCTTCCACGTCGAGTGCAAGACCCCCGACCGCACCTGGCAGCAGGGCGACCTCGAGGAGCTGTTCCAGGACCTGCACCGGCGGTATCCCGGCAGCGAGGTGGACCGCAAGTGGCGGATGGACATCCTCGACGCCTTTTCGTACATGCGGCACGTCGACCGCCGGGGCTTCCAGGCGAAGGAGGCCATCCTCAACGGCTTCCTCACCCGATACCCGCTCAACGAGGACGGTTACGTGGCCGCCGCCGCCGCGCTGTTCTGGGACAATTGGGACTCGCTGACCGCGCTGTTCCAGCGCATCAGCAGCTTCCTGGCCCGCATCACCCTGGGCGACCACGACCCGGCCATCTTCTCCAGTTGGGCGGGGGTCCGCTTCCTGCTCGACTCGCAGCGGGCGAAGGTCCACGAGCGGCGCAACTCGAAGGTCTGGCAGCGGGTGGACTGGTCCGACTTCTACCTGGTCGAAAAGGGCAAGTACTTCGTGCTCGACTACCGGCCCGGCACCGGCGCCGGCGGCGAGGAACTCGAGACCATCCAGGCCGGCATGCTCGAACTGGCCATGCCCGTCCTGCCGCACCGGCTCAACGACGACTGGCGGCGAGTGATCGAGCAGATGGACTTCCTGGACATTCCCGGCATGCGGGCCGGCCGCCAGGGCGCCGAGCAAGGGAAACGCACCTCGGCCGACTCGCTCGAGGAGCAAATGGAAGTCATCAAACGCGGCAAGGTGGCGTACCTGTTCGAACGCTACACCGACGAGCTGCAAATCCAGACGCTCCTGCTGCTCTCCCGGGGCGGGAACCTCGAGGTAACCAGCCAGATGAAACACCACATCGATAAGTGGGGCCGGGCCCGCTACGGCGAGAAGGCCTGGCCCAGCCGCGTGCGCGACGAAGTGCCCGCCCTGTTCGTCGGCATGACCGGCATCGACGAAGAGTTCCGCAACCGCGACGAGTACGCCGACAAGGGTCTGTACGAGAACCGCCTTGGGCAAATTGTCGACGCGCTGGGGCCGGTGATGAACGACTTCGGCGGCCGGGGCAGACCGTTCACCAACTGTTACCCGATCCGCTACCCCGGCACCTGGGATACCGACGAGCAGCAGCGCCAGAAGGACGACCCGGTCAAGTGGGAACGCGCCGGGAAGGCGTTCCTCGAATCGGAACTGGTGAAAACGCACCTCCGCTCGCCCGAGCAGCGATGGAACACGGCCATGCGCGACGACGACGGCGGCCTGTCGCTCATTAGCGCCGGCATCCGGGGGGTGACCACAGCCGAGGAGAAGCAGAACCAGCTCACCAAGCATGTTCAGGAAGTGCAGAACCGGTTGCTTGAACTGGCCCGCGACTGGTGGGTCGACCCCGACACGAACGTCGATCGCGAGAAGCGGCTGGCCGCCGCGCGCCGCGTGGTCGAGTGGCTCCTGGCGAACGAGGAGATGGTGTATTACCGGGTTCACGCCATCCAGGAGTCGCTGGCGGTGGCCGAGGGCGAGGAGTTGGGGCTGGCCGACTGCGTCGAGACGCAGAGCCGCCGCCGCGGCGATCCGCTGCCGAGGCAGCTTCGCAACTTCCTGCACGAGTGGGCCACCTCGGGGGTGCCCAAGCGATGGGAGGAGTATACCAAGGCCCATAGCGAGGGCGGACCGTGGCTCGAACCGAGCGACATCGGCGCCTTCAGCCGCTATCTGCGGGATTACCTCGTTACCGAGAACGTATTCGACGACCTGATCGAGCGGCTCGAGCCGGTCGTCCATTTGAAGACGCGCGACGAGGCCGCCCGCCGGCGCGCCCGACGCAAGTACGTCCGAACCATTATCAACGACTTCTTGATGAACCCCGGCCCCAGCCTGGCGGCCATCCAGGCCGAAGAGGCGGCCGACGGCGACGGCCGGCAGGACGACCGGCGGAAGCAGTTCGCCGGCTACGGGCTGATGGGCTCGTTCGTCGAGCGGTGGACGTCGCGCATGCCGGCCGCCCTGGCCCTCGGCGCCGGCGAACACGTCAAGCTGCCGCCGGGAAACAGCGAACTGATCAAGCTGCTCGAACCATTCGACAAATAAACCCACCGCCGCACGACGCGCCGAATCGGCGCCGGAAAAACCGACCGGAACGTCGTGTACCCGTCCTCGACCGAAACACCTTGCGATAACCACCTATGCACGTATTATTCGCCAACACGGGAGTCCAACTGGTCTGTGTTCCACTCCGCGGAGGCGCCCGATTCCAGACCGGGCAAATCGGCTACGGCTGGCAACGGACCCGGTGCGGTTCCGGCGCCGAAAACGAAAAACCCCGCGAGTACCCCTTCATCCAGTGGCAGGCCGTGCAGGCCGGCTCGACGAAGCTGTTCCTCGCCGTCGACACCACCTGCGGCGACCCCGACGTCGGCTTCTTCTGCGAGGC
>PWXP01000197.1 GCA_003561895.1 Planctomycetaceae bacterium
CCAGGTACAGCAGTGGGTATCCGGCGCGGAGGTAGGTTTTCAGTTGGTCCTGGAACGGGCTGAGCGCCCGCTCCGGGGCCTCCGTTTGCGTGATGTCGCTCATCATTCGTACTCGCGATCGGTTTCGATTTCGGGTTCCGTTTCGTGGTACTCGGATTTCAGCTCCCGCTCACCGACGGGGGCGCCCAGGCGTCCCTCCAGTTCGCGAGTGAACTCCACGCACTCCGGCCCGGCGGCCCCCAGGACCTCGACCTTCTGCGTACCGTCCTTGTGCAGGGTGATTTTGATTTTCTTCATAACAGTTTGTCTCCATGTACGTCAGCCTTTCCAGGCTGACATCTTCGCTAAATGCACTATCCGACTCCGCCGCTTTTGCTGTCGCTGTCAGGCTGGAAAGCCTGACGTACAAGCGGCGTCCAGTCGGCCAGAAAGGGCGCTCCGCGTGTCCAGCCGAGTCTCTGGCGCCATGCTGCCGACGACCAGGGCCAATCCTCCGGGCGGCCACACAGTTGCGCGCGCACAGGATTGTTCTCGATATACTCGATGATCCGGTGCATCTCCTCGTCATCGCGTGCCCAGTGGTCGAACGATTCATCCTGCCAAAACACGCGGCCCCGCTCATTCTGAAGGCCGTTGATCTGATAAGCCGTGTAGCCCTTGATTCCTTGGGTAATGACCTCCAGATCGACCCTCGGCATTAACAGCACATGGACGTGGTTGGCCATCACTACGTAGGCATACAAGGTATATCGCGCGGTCACACCCCAGACAAACGAATCGACCACAATTTGCGCCGCTTGCGGCCCCCGCAAATGCATGGGCCCGTCGCGCGTCGTATCCAGATAGTGGTCGCGCCTGGCAAAAAGGAGTTTCGCGTGTCGCATCTGGCGTTCGGGATCGGTTTCTCCGGGCCGGCGGGGCTCCTGCTCCAATCGCCGCCGCTGCTGTTCGAGTGCTGCCGCCACGCGCTTGGGCAGGGCGCCCTTGAGGTTCCACGTCAAGAAGATCGGAAACCCCTCCGGCACCTGATGCGGCAAATGCCGCTCATAGTATGCCCGTACGTCAGCCTTTCCAGGCTGACCTGGTTGTACGTCGGCCTTTCCAGGCTGACCCTTATGCAAATCGCCGTTCTGGGCACTCCGTTGCCCGCGCTTTGCATCACGCGCGGGAGGGCTTGCCTCGTCGTGCTGCAACCGTTTGGTAGGCTTGGTCATTGCAGTTGCTCCGAGTTGTCAGGACGTACGTTGGCCTTTCCAGGCTGACAGCCCCAGGCCGTATGCATCGTTTTGCTACACTTCGTGTCAGGCTGGAAAGCCTGACGTACGTTGGCCTTTCCAGGCTGACAGCCCCAGGCCGTATGCATCGTTTTGCTACACTTCGTGTCAGGCTGGAAAGCCTGACGTACTAGCCGCGTTCGGACAGGACGATAACCGTATCGCCGTTTTCGAGGGTCTGCTCCTCTTCGACGATCAGGTCCTGTTCTCGGACCTGGTCCTGGATGACATTGTAGGCGTACTGGCGGTTCACATCTCGGATGAACGACTCCTGCCGGATGGGCGTGTTGCCTTCCACGCCCCACCAGTCGGCCACCACTTCGTACTCCTCAGCCCGGCGTTTGAAGCCGATGTCGTACTGCGACCCGGTATCGACGATCACCTCGGCCCGCTCGCGGTTGCCGGCGAAGCCACGGACGACGAGGTTCTCACCCTCTTGGAACTGGTGGTGCAGGTCACGCAGCGCCTGCACGAGGTGTTCCCGCTCGCGAATTTGCGTGCGAACTCTCACAAAATGGGACATTTCGGTACTCCTTGTGTGTACGTCAGCCTTTCCAGGCTGACCGAATCGTAGTTAGCCTTTCCAGGCTGACCGAATCGTAGTTAGCCTTTCCAGGCTGACCTGTTTGCCATATGCACCGTTTTACTTGACCGCTGTCAGGCTGGAAAGCCTGACGTACAACCTGTCACATCGTCTCCAATACCCGCCTCTGCGGGCCTGCGTGGCGCTGCTCCTCGCTCGAGGCGGGGGCCGCGCGGCCTTCGGTCAGCCATTTGCGCAGGTTCTCGATCACCTCGGTGTGCGACTCGCTGATGGGCACGGTCTCCTCCAGGGCGGTCAAGAGGTCCTGCTGCTCGATCTCGCGGTTCTCGTCGGCGAAGGCGGTGAACTGGGCCTCGCGCACCGCACGCTCCATCTCGCGGCCTACCATGCCGCGGCTGCGGCCGACCAGCTCGGTGAAGTCGAACAGCCGCTCCGGGAACGTCACCCCCGCCCGCTTCAGGTGGATCAGGAAGATGGCCCGCCGCTCCTCCTCGTTGGGCAGGTCGAGGAAGAACGTACGGTCGAAGCGGCCCATCAACTCCGCCGGCAGGGCGCCTACGTCGTTGGCCGTGGCGATGACAAACACCGGCGTGCGGTGTTCCTGCATCCACGTCAGGAACGTGCCGAACACGCGGGTGGCCGCGCCGCTGCCGGGCGAGCCGGCCCCCGTACCGGCGAAGGCCTTTTCCATCTCGTCGATCCAGAGGATGGCCGGGCTGACCGTCTCGGCCAGCATGATCGCTTTGCGCATGTTCTGCTCGCTCTCGCCCAACAGGGAGCCGAACAGCGAGCCCACGTCGAGCCGCAACAGGGGCAGCTTCCACAGCCCCGAGAGCATCTTCGCCGACAGGCTCTTGCCCGTGCCGGGGATGCCGATCAGGGCCACGCCGCGTGGGAAAGGCAACCCGGCCTTGCGGGCCTCGCCGCCGAAGCCGGCCTCGCGCTTCTTGAGCCACTCTTTCATCAGGTCGAGCCCGCCCACGTCCGACTCGCCCTGGTCGGCCGGCCAGAACTCCAACGCGCCGCTCTCCCGGATCACCTGCTGCTTGGCCCGTGTGACCAGTTCGATCCCCTGTTCGTCAAATGCCCGATAGGCGGACCACACCCGCGAAAACGCGAGCCGGG
>PWXP01000535.1 GCA_003561895.1 Planctomycetaceae bacterium
CGGCCGGCACCCCCCCGCTGCCGGTTCCGGGGCCGGTGCAGCCGGGGCGGGAGTTGCCGGGTTTGCCGGTTGCGGTCACGCCCGTTGCGCCCGCCACGCGGCGCAAGCGGCCCGATTGGCAGGTGCCGGTGGCCGTCGCAGCGGCGACCGTTGCCCTTGCCGTCGGCTTGGCCGGAATTCTTGCTGTCCGGAGCCACCCACGGCAGGAGGTTCCGAAACTGCCGGACCGGGGCGCAGCAAGTGGCGAAACCGCGGACCGGAATCGAGAGGTCGTTTGCGAGCGGCGCCGTTCGCGCGTCGACGACGCGCACGATGGGGCCGCAACCCGCGCGGCGGCAACCGAGGGCCCCGAACCACGGGAGCCGCTCGACCCTGAGCCGGCCCGGCTCCCGCCTCCACGCGCAGTGGCTCCCTTCAACGCCGCGCAGGCCGCCAACCATCAGCGCGCGTGGTCGGAGTACCTCGGCGTCCCCGTGGAGAAAAGCAATTCGGTTGGCATGAGATTCGTGCTGATTCCCCCGGGCGAGTTCATCATGGGTTCGCCGGAGTCGGAGAAGGACCGCGACAGCGAACGCGAAAGCCCCCAGCACCGTGTACGGATCACGCGCCCGTTTTATCTTGGCGTGTATGAGGTGACACAGGACGAGTACGAGCGGGTGATGGGCACCAACCCGAGTTACTTCTCCTGCGGCGGGGGTGGTAGCGATCGTGTCTCGGACCTGGACACGAGCCGCTTCCCGGTGGAGAACGTGAGTTGGGATGATGCTGTGGAGTTTTGCCGCCGTCTTTCCACGTTGCCCGCGGAGCGATCGGCGGGCCGTGAGTATCGGTTGCCGACCGAGGCGGAATGGGAATATGCGTGCCGGGCTGGGACGATTACCCGGTTTCACTTCGGCAACGAGTTAGCTAGCCACCACGCGAACTTTGATCAATCTGGGTCTTCAGGCCGACCGGTGCCCGTGGGTTCTTACAGCGCGAACGGCTTTGGGTTGTACGACATGCACGGGAACTTATGGGAATGGTGCGCGGACTGGTTTGAAGAGAAGTACTATGCCGAGTCGCCGATGGAAGATCCACAGGGCCCTGCATCGGGCTCACAACGAGTACATCGCGGCGGGGGCTGGATCAGCAACGCCGGGCGCTGCCGGTCGGCTGACCGTAGCTCGGGCGGACCAGACCACCAGCACAACCGGCTGGGCCTCCGTGCGGTCCTGGTTTTGGCGGATTGAGCAGGCGAGTAGACCACACGGAGCGAGAACCCATCCACTGCTCGCGCCGGAGCGAGGTACTCCCGAGCCTGAGCCAAGCCCCAGCCACCGCGATTATGGCAAACATGATAGAGCGCTTATCGCTTTCGGGACAGGTGTCCGAGACATCCGCGACCGAAATCGCGGTCGGTCAACCGTGTAAGGAGTTTCGCCTCATCTGACGCATGGCGATTGACGGCGTACGACCACGCGCGAGAACCGCCGAACGACTTTCAGACCCTCTGAATGCTAAAGAAAAACCGGCAGCCGGGCGCCCCGCGCGCGCCCGGCCATCCTTCACGCTGGGTTGCGTCGCGAAACGGAACCTACCCGCCGAATCTCGGGCAGGCAAGTACCGTAGGGTGGGTGGTTCCGGCCGCAGCATATCATGGGAGGATCGTTTTCGCCGAGCCAAGCGGCCGGGTTCCCCCACGCGCCATAGGGTTGCAAGCGAGCGCGTGGGTGAACCCGGCCGCTTGACCAGGGAAGAGCACCCTCCGAACGTTTGACGCGGCCGGAACCACCCACCCTACCTCACTTTCAGACCACCATCCGCATCGAGCGGGAAGACGGAGGGAGCGGGCCGCGGGAGAGCAGGATTGGGTTCGCGCCATGACACCAAGAGGGGCATTGCATTTAATACGAAGGAGCTATATCCATGCAGCGGTCAAAGCACACGAAAATCGCGCCGGCGCGGTTGACCGCGGGTCGCAACGGGGGTAGGGTTGGTCTTGGACGCCGTCGGCGCCCGCTTCACCCGTTCCACCTTTACCATTCGAGGAGGTTACGCTATGGCTGGTCGCCGCAACACACTCACGGGGCAGATAGGCGAGTTCCTCGTGTGCGCAGAACTCGGCAAGCGCGAACTAATCGCTACGCCCTTCTCCGGCAACGTTCCAACGTTTGATCTGATCGTCGCCGACGAACAGTGCCGATGCCTACCCATCCAGGTCAAGTGCAGCAATAGTAACAACTGGCGGGCGGATGCGAACCTATGGATGGACATCGAAATCGATGACCACAACAAGCGGCAGGTGTTCAAGAGTGTGTTGGAATTGCCGGACAAGGATCTGATATACGTGTTCGTTGCGATTAGCCGAGCACCCGGTGGGAAGGACCGGTTCTTCATTCTCAAGAAGAAGCAACTGCAAGACCTGTGTGTTGCCAAATACCGCACCATGATGGACGGGATCGGCTGGAAGCGATCGCGAAACTACAAGTCGTTTGATTCTCGCGTCGACACAGACGACTTGGCTCAGGAATTCGAAGACAACTGGCAATTGATTGAGCAAGCCTTGGAGGCACTTCCGCCGATGGTAACTGTCTGAGCCGAACTCGCCTGTACGAACGGGGGAGGTCTACCGTGTGCGAAAACTTCGACCCGTACCACAAGTGGCTCGGGATCGCGGGAAGCCCGGTCGGCCGCGACCGGCCGGCCCATCGTACGCCCGGTAATCGGAGATGCCGATGAAAGAAGTCGTGATCCTGATGGGCATGCAGGGGTCCGGGAAGTCGACGTTCTTCAAGCAGCGGTTCGTCGATACCCATCTCCGGATCAACCTCGACATGCTGAAAACCCGGCGCCGCGAACAACGGCTGGTCGAAGCGTGCCTGGCGGCCGGGCAATCGTTCGTGGTGGACAACACGAACCCGACCCGGTACGACCGGAGCCGGTACATCGGGCCGGCCAAGGCCG
>PWXP01000283.1 GCA_003561895.1 Planctomycetaceae bacterium
GACGCCGGTATGGGTAAACGGTTCGCCGTAGTACATCGTGTATGCGTGGCTATAGAAGAAGTTTTCCGGGGCTTGTACCACTTCGTACCCGATGATCGTGTAGAAGCGGCCGCCTTTCAGGGTCCACTCATCCCAGGCGAGCGTGGCGTACATTTGCGGGATGGCCGAGCCGTACACGGAGGAGCTGTTCCAGCCGAAGTCCCAGTCCTCGTCGCCGAACGCCTGCGTGTCGGGGCCGTCGGCGCCGAACACGTAGTCGATTCGGGCACCCCAGTCCCAGCCGTAGGCGTCCGGATTGGCCTCTTTATCGAGGTAGAACCACAACTGGTGCATGTTGAATTCGTTGCGATCGTTGAAGCCCAAGGGGCCGTTGTCGGGGACGCCGCGCGCGTTGGCCAGGACGCCGGCGGAAACCCAACCGCCGGCCGTGATGCCGCGGCGCTGCATGGCGCGCGTCTGCAGCAGGGTCCGGGGACATCCCGGGTCGCAGCAGAACAGGGCGTGGCCGATCGGCCCGTAACTCGGCCGATCAGCGCAATGCCGGCACGCGACGGCCGGCGGAGAGGCGTACTCCGCCGGCGCGTCGCGCTCGTTTGGGGGCGGCATGGCGTAATCGCTGGGCGAGGGCGCCGGCTCGTCCTCGAAACGGAAATAGTCGAGACTTTCGTAGGCGTGCGCGGCCGGCCGGACCGACCGCGGCTGATGCAGTTCGGCCGCGTCGGCGCCGGGGTACCAGGGGGTGATAACGAGCGCGGCACATAGCGCCGCGCCGGCCAGGTGCATGATCTTCATCGTCTTACGCTCCGTGGTGAGAAAGGCGGGTGGGGTTGCCGTTGGTGATGGCATGCGGTGAGTCGGAGGCAGCGGACCCCTCCGATATTACGGCTGCAACTGCACAGCCCGTTGCCCGGCTTCGCATCTTTTGCTATCGGCCCGGCCCTCGAACCGCATTGAGACGGAACCAAGCGGAAATTGCCCAAAATGACCGAACACCGTGCCGTCGTGAGAAGGTTTGACGATTACAGAAACCTCGCGTGGGTGTAACCGTCTTGCTCCATTACCATAATCGGCGCCACGCAAGCTACGAAGCACCGACTCCTGCCAGACGAGTATCTGTTGTTTCATCGCCCGTACGGTTTCAGGCCGTTCGCCGCTGAGGTCGCGGGTCTCGGCCGGGTCTTCGGGCAGATCGAACAGTTCGGCGCGCGCCTCACCGTCCTTGCGGTCGTGGAGCACGAGTTTGAAGCGATTGTCGACCACGGCGCGCGGCCCGAGGAAATCGGCCGCTCCGATTTCCGGGTGGTGGAAGTTCCGGAAGTTCCGCGTGGCAATACCGCCCATCAGCTTCACCAGCGGGGTGGTGCCCTTCTGCAGTTCGGGCTCGATCCAAGGCGAAAGCTCCAGGCCGGCGAAACGCCGCGTGTTGAAACGCCAGAAGAAGATCGGCTCCGGCCGCTCGGTCATCTCGCCGTCAACGAGGGGCGTCAGATCGATGCCGTCCAAGGGGCGCTGCGGCAGCGGGCGGCCGAGGATGGCGCACAGCGTCGGCAGCAGGTCGCTGGTGACGGCGGGAACGGCGCTGGCGCGGGGCTCCGGAATACGCGCCGGCCATTCGATCACGCACGGCACGCGGATCCCGCCCTCGTAAACCTGCCCCTTCCGGCCGCGGTACGGCGAGTCCCGCAGCCCGGTCCGGCAGGTGCCGTTGTCGCTGCAATAGAAGAACAGGGTGTTCTCCCGCAATCCTTCCTCGGCAAGGTAATCCCGCAGCATCCCAATGGCGCGGTCCATGGCGGTAATTTCCGCATAGCGCTCCCGCAGCACCTCGCCGAACGGCCGCTCGACGGGCAGGCCGGTCTTGTTCGAGGTGAGCCGGACGGTGCGGTCGGCGTACTTCGCCGGCAGCTCGTCGTAGAGGGCCAGGTCGTCGGGCACGCCGCTGTAGGGCTCGTGCGGCGAGCCGAACCATACCAAGGCGAAGAACGGCTTCCCCTTCCGCCGGGCTCGCTCGATGAATCGCAGCGCTTCTTCGACGATCACCTCGGAGCCCTCGCCTTCGAAGACTTCCGGCGGGCCGCCGTTGCGCGACAGGGGCGGATCCATCTCGAAGAAATTGTCGTGCGAAACCCATTCGTGGAACCCCATCGCACCGGGACTGGTGGGCGAGGCGGCCTTCACCGGCCCCACGTGCCACTTGCCGAAGTGGCCGCAGTAGTACCCGGCCTCCCGCAGGACGTGCCCAATGGTGGTCTCCTCCGGTCGGATGGACCAGTTGGCGCCGAACGTGCCGTACCGGTTCGGATGCCGTCCCGTAAGGAAGCTGCCCCGGGTGGGCGAGCACACGGGGGCCGCGGCGTAAAAACGGTCGAGCCGCAACCCCGTGGCCGCCATCTCGTCGAGCACGGGCGTATGCAGATACGGGTGGCCGTTGTAGCCGGTCTCCTCCCAGCCGTGGTCGTCGCTCATCATCAGCACGATATTCGGCAGGCCGGCCTCTCCGGCGTTCACGCACGGAAGGCCGGCCAGCGGAATCGCAAGGGCGAGCAGGGCGAAAAAGATCGAGCGTTTCATGGGTAATACCTCCTGCGGCATTTGGGGGGATCCCGTTTCCAGGTGCCAACACCGGGAAACGTTGCACGGTTTCGTCGCGAGCGACTTCGACGTTCGCACGGCGCGGCCGCTTCGCCGGCGCCCACGATCCGATTGCCATCGCAACCGGCAATATAGTCGGCGGTTCCGTTTCTAGGTCAGACTGCTTTTCCGGGGGACGGCACAGCGGCGTGTGCCTACCACATTGGCGAGAAGTGCAGTTAGAAACGGAAAATCAATATAGTCCGCCGCGGGTACGGCTGTCAAGAAGCTGGATTGCAGACGCCGGTAGGATAACGTAGTATAATATCGAGAATGGGTCGGGCGGCCGGGGCGAGATCGACCCGGCCGCCC
>PWXP01000284.1 GCA_003561895.1 Planctomycetaceae bacterium
CAGCTTCAGCACTGGCTGTCTACGCTTCGCAGAGTGGGTTACCCCACCACCACGCAAGACTCGCTTCCGGTTGCCGGCTCAGCTCTACCGGACGGGCTTGATTACCCGCAGGGTTCCGATGAAAGGTTTCAAACTCACGTCATGCTCGTCATCCTTCTTTCCCACGCTTTCGTGGCGCAAGGTCAGAGCCTGATTAGTGAGTAGCGGCTTGACCGCGACGGCGCGGACGATCTCGGCCGCGTCCGCACGATCACCAGCCTGGGTTATGACCAGCTCGACGAGCCGACCGTCGCGCTCAACCAGGTCCGCTACCGCTATGACGGCTGGTGCAACCTGGCCCAGGAGTGGCAGGCCCACGACGGCGAAGTCGATACGCAAACCACCCCCTCCGTGCAGTACATCTACGACGACGGCGCCTCCGGCGGCATGGCCGCCTACGGGCGGCTGGACGAGGTCATCTACCCCAACGGCCGCACGCTGGCCTACGGCTACGGCCCGGCGGGGGGCATGGACGATGTGCTTTCCAGGATCGCCACCATCGCCGCCGAGCGCGGCTACCTGCAATCGGCCGAGCCGGTCTCGCTCACCGCGCGGGCGTTCGAGCAGGAATGGGGTCTCGACGGCACCGGCAACTGGGCTGCGTTCAATGAAGACCTCGACGGCACGGGCTGGGACCTGGAGCAAACCCGCCAACACAACGCCGCCAACGAACTCACCGGCGCCACTGATTGGGCCGCGCCCGCCCACGACCTCGCGGGCAACATGACCGCCCTGCCCAAGCGGGCTACGAAACGGACGGCGAAAGGCCCGCGCAAGTCGAAACGGCGAAAGTAGCGGAAGTCAGGCGCGCCAGAAGACGACCCACCCGGCAACGAAGAGCATCGACGAGACGACCGTTTGTGCAAGGTATCGTCGGCTTCCGGTACGCAGCAGAGCCCAGCCGCCGGCAACGGCGCCAATCAGCGCGGAAACAAAGAGCACGTGCGGACAACGGACGAAAACCGTCGGGTCGATCGCGTGCCAGCCGAGCGCCACGCAACTGATCAGCGGCCACGCCCACAACCAGTATTGGAGAAACCGAAGTCACGGACTGCGTGTTCGGTCAACTCGTTCACGGAATTATGTGTCCGTCTTTTGCCCGGTCAAGGAAGATCGACCCAAAGCAGGGGTTGGCGAATCGGCATGTTCCGGATCACCTCGAACACCACGGGGTCGCCGTCAAGCGATTTCCACAATTCCAGATACGCCGGTTTATTGAATGCCAGTCCGCCGAACAACAGAGACGCCTGACGTACCGGCCAGTCATCCCAGTACATGACGTCGTGCCGAAAGGGCCACGATGACTTATCGGCCAGATAGGGATACAGGAACTCCAGGCCCTTGCGCATGGTGCGGCCCGTCGGGGTTCGATAGGTCCAGAGGTCATCCTCCGGCGTGGAAAGGAGTTGGGCCAGTCCGGCGAACAGGTAAAGATGGAATATCGAATAGGCGTAGGGCTTGGTGCGTCGAAGTTCTCTCGGAAAGCGCCCGTCCTCGCTCATGAGATTCGGCAAGAGTACCTCCTTGAACCGCCGTCGGCATTCGGCGATCAGCTCATCGTCCTCGACAAACTCGGCGAACGCCGCGACCTGCAACAGCCAGGCTGAACTGTGGTTGTTCCCGTGATCGCGCTCCGCGATTCCGTATTCATGCGTCGTCATCCAGGTCAGATAGGTTCTGAACCAATCCTTCAAACCCGCCAGTTCCTCCGGGGGGATGGCCTCGGCTCGCTCCAATGTTCCGATAGCCATGGCCACTTCCACGAGATGCAGCGTATCGATGATGCCGATACCTCTACCCGACACCCTTCCCGGGATCGCCTGCCCGTAGAGCAGATGCGGATTCATCCGCGTCGCCCCATCCAGGAAGAAGGCTCGAAGATACGCCCCGGCGTGTTCGGCGTATTCCCGTTGGTCGGTAAGCTTATGGGCCACGACGAGGGTGGGCACATGAATACTGAGCCGAACCAGGGCCTCCCGATGTTCATAGAAGAGTTCCGGATTCGTCCGCCCGTCACGACGGATGTAGGGCAGCCCGTCGGGCGTGTCCGGATTGGGCCACCAGTAATCGCCCTCCGAATAGTAGTCATTCGGGCCGCCTTCGCTGCGCGGGCAATGAAACTCGGTAAGCACGGCCGGTCTTTCCTGCCGATAGCGGTCGGCGGCTGGAATTACTCGGCGGCGTTCGATTTCAACAAGATCGATGGGCGGTTTGGAAACGGCCCGGCCGGTTTCGCCCGCCACCGCGGTACGCTCGCGCTCTTCTCTTGCGGAGTTTTCGCTGTCGCCGGCGCTCACTGGCGGAATCCACGGGGTGGTGACGATCGCGATCCATACTGGTAACAGATGGCTTTTCATTTTACTTTCCTCACTGCCGCCCGAACCAGTTGATCGACTGAACGGTGCGTTGGCGCTCTTCGCGCTCGTCGGGCGTGTGGCCTTTGAACCAAATCTTGGCCCGGTAGCGGAACTGGTCGGGGCCGTCGGGCAGGGCGCGGGGGATGGAGCCGGATTGGAACACGGGAAGGTTCGCCGGGGCCAGCGGTACGCTTTCCACCGGCGTCGCCCGCGGCGACTCGTGGCAGCCGACGCACCCCTTCGCCTCGCCCGGGCGAAGGTGCATCCACACAAGCTGGTTGCCCACCACGTTCCGGTCGCTGTCAAGCACTTGCAGGTGCAGGAAGCGGTCGGCCGGCGCCTCGACGGCGAAGGAGCCGTCGGCCGCCAGCGGCAGGACGGCCAGGTCGCGCCCGAACGCGCCGCCGTGGTTCTTCCAGGCGTTCTCGCCCGGCGTGGTGTGCGTGGCGTGCCGGGTCACCTGGGGCAGGGCCTCGACCACGCGCAGCAGGCGGCCCCGCTCCGGCACGTGCGGCTCCTGTGAAATGAACGCCGACTGCGCGTACA
>PWXP01000182.1 GCA_003561895.1 Planctomycetaceae bacterium
CGATATGCAGATACGCGCCTTGTTCCTCCCCATGGTCCTTGCGGGCGTGGGCATCCTGCTTTCGATCGCCGGGATGTTCATGGTCCGAACGGAAGAAGACGCCACGCAGAAAGCCCTGCTGAAGGCCCTCGCCCGAGGCGTCGACCTCGCCTGCATCGGGGTGCTTCTTGCCACCGTCGTGCTGGTCTATTGGATGCTGCCCGGTTTCGGTAGCGTGTCCCTCAGCGTCATCTTCGGACTTGCCGCCGGCTGGGGGATCGGCAAGTGGACCGAATACTGCACCAGCGATGAGTTCGCCCCGACCAGGAAGCTGGCGGACCAGTCGCTCACCGGCGCCGGCACCCTCGTGACCGCGGGAATTGCCGACGGCATGCGAAGCGTTTGGGCGCCGGTCGTCATCGTCGTCGCGGCCATGATTCTGGCTTTCGGCGCCGCGGCCCAGTGGAACTTCAACGACGTGGCCTGGTTCGGCATGGGGCTGTACGGCGTGGGAATCGCCGCGGTGGGCATGCTCAGCACGCTGGGCATCGGCCTGGCGACCGACGCGTACGGGCCGATCGCCGACAACGCGGGCGGCAACGCGGAAATGGCCGGCCTCGATCCCATCGTCCGCGAGCGGACCGACGCGCTCGACGCGCTGGGCAACACCACGGCAGCCACCGGCAAGGGATTCGCCATCGGCTCGGCGGCCCTGACCGCCCTGGCCCTGCTGGCCGCCTATATGGAAGAGGTCCGCATGGGATTCGAGCGATGGGGCGACGACGTCGTCGCCCGGCAGATCGAAGAACCCGAACCCGGCCGGCTTTATAAGGTCAACCGGAACTTTGTCGTCCAGGTGGTCGAAACCGAAGACGAGACCCTCGACGCGCGCACCTTCCTGGCCATGCCCGACGACGTCCGTCACCGCCGGAATCGCGAGGCGTGGGAAGCCCTCGACGCCGGCGAACGTCCCGTGCTCGTCCCGGAGGACGTCGCCGATATGGGCGACGTGTACGGCGAGACCGACGTGGCCTATTTCGTCGGCAACAACGGCGTCCTTACGGGGGTGCGGGAAGCCAACATGGTCCACTGGATGAACTACTACGAAGCGAACCTGATGAACCCGAAGGTCATTGGCGGGGTGTTCCTCGGCGCCATGGTCACTTTCGTGTTCTGCGCCATGACCATGCAGGCGGTCGGCCGGGCGGCGTTCGGCATGGTCGAAGAGGTGCGCCGCCAGTTCCGCGAGAAGCCCGGCATTATGAAGGGCGAGGAGAAGCCCGACTACGCGGCCCCCGTGGCCATCAGTACCAAGGCGGCCCAGCGCGAAATGATCGTGCCCTCGATTTTGGGCCTTGCCACGCCCGTGATCGTCGGGTTGCTGTTCGGCGTGGCCGGGGTGGTGGGCCTGTTGATCGGCGCGCTGACGTGCGGGTTCTGCGTGGCCGTGTACATGGCCAATGCGGGCGGCGCGTGGGACAACGCCAAGAAGTTCATCGAGAAGGGCGCGCACGGCGGCAAGGGCACCGACGCCCACAAGGCGGCCGTCGTGGGCGATACCGTCGGCGACCCGTTCAAAGACACCTCCGGCCCGAGCCTGAACATCCTCATCAAGCTCATGAGCGTGGTGAGCGTCGTGGCCGCCGGGTTCGTCGTCCGTTACAGCCTCGCGGCGCTCGGGTGGTTCTGAGTGGCGTTGGGGTGGTTCTGAGTGGCGTTGGTGGGTCTGCACAAGCCGCACCCAAACCGATTGGCAGCCCGTGCTCCGGAAGGAAGCCGGCAGAAGCGACCGACGCCCCACCAGGAAAGCGGCTTGCCTGACCCACCCTACATGAGCCCATGGCCGACATCGACAACTACCTCCGTTCCCGTTCCGACCGCTTCGAGGAGGACCTGTGCGACCTCTTGCGCATTCCGAGCGTGAGCGCACAGCCGGAGCACCGTGACGACGTACGGCGAGCCGCCGACTGGTTGAACGACCGGTTTCGGCGGCTCGGCTTTTCCACAGAGGTGATTCCCACCGACGGGCATCCGCTGGTGGTTGCCGAGTCGGCCCGGGTGGAGGGCGCGCCGACCGCGCTGGTGTACGGCCATTACGACGTGCAGCCGGCCGACCCGATCGGCCGGTGGACCTCGCCGCCGTTCCAGCCTACCCGGCGCGGCGGCAACCTGTACGCCCGCGGCGCCACCGACGACAAGGGCCAGATGCTCACCCACCTGCTCAGCGCCGAGGCGTGGCTGCACTGCCGGGGCGGCCTGCCGCTGAACCTGAAGTACGTGATCGAGGGCGAAGAGGAGGTCGGCAGCCGGTCGCTGGCGAAGTTCCTGGCCGGTCAGGCCGACCGCCTGGCGGCCGACTGTATCGTCATCAGCGACGGGGCGCAGTTCGCCCCGGGCATACCGGCCATCTGCTACGGGCTGCGCGGCATCGCCTACTATGAGCTGCGGGTGAAGGGCCCCAACCGCGACCTCCACTCCGGCTCGTTCGGCGGTTCGGTGACCAACCCGGCCAATGCACTGGCCAAGGTACTGGCCGGCATGGTCGATGACCGGGGCCGGGTGACCATCCCCGGCTTCTACGACGACGTGGTGCCGATGACCGACCGCGAGCGGCGCCTGCTGGCCGAGTTGCCCTTCGACGAGGCCGAGTACCTGCTTCAGGCGGGCGTCGTCGGCGCGTGGGGCGAGGAGGGGTATACGCTGCTCGAGCGGCGGTGGGCCCGGCCCTCCTACGACGTGTGTGGGCTGTGGTCGGGCTACCAGGGCGAGGGCGCCAAGACCGTCCTGCCCGCCACCGCCGGCGCGAAAATCAGCTTTCGCCTCGTCCCCCACCAGGCGCCGCACAAGATCACCCAGGGCCTGAAATGGCTGCTGACCGAACTCTGCCCGCCCGGCATCGAAATGGAACTGGCCGACCTGCACGGGTCGCCGGGCCTGCTCGTGCCGCTCGAAAGCCCG
>PWXP01000295.1 GCA_003561895.1 Planctomycetaceae bacterium
GATGTCGTCGCGCCCGTCGCCGGTCAGGTCGGTGACGATGGCGTGGTGGCCCATGTCGGAAGCGCCCTCCTGCGACCAAAGCTCCTCACGATCGCGGACCTCCCATCGCCGGTTGAACTCGTGATCGTAGGCCACCGCCAGCGCCGGGATACGGCCGGACGTTTCATACTTGACCACCACCGCGGCGGGATGTTCGGGGCCGTCGAGCCGCGCGACCAGGGCCTGCGGGGCGGGCCGGCTGGGCCGGTAGCCTTCCGGCTGCCGCACCGACATGTCGAACGGCGAGTCGATTTGCCGCACTACCTCGCCGGTGGCGCCGGCCAGCATGACCAGTTGCGGCTCCCCGCCGTTCCAGAACTCGGCCACCACTTCCGTACGGCCGTCACCGGTGAAGTCGTACGCGGTGACCGGCGGCCGGCACGGGTTGCCCGAAGCCTGCGAGCGCACCGAACCATCCCCATGGCTCCAAAGAATGTTGCCGTCGAGGTCCATGGCCACGAGGCGCACGTGGGCGGAAAGGCCCTGGGCATAGGAAAGCACCAGTTCCACCTGCCCGTCGCCGGTCACGTCGGCCGGCAGCACGAACCCGCCGGACAGTTCGCCCAGCGGCACGTGCTTCCAAAGCTGCATTGCATCTTCTCCGGCGTCCAGTGGCAGCGCAGACAGGAGGGCCAGGCAGAAGAATAGGCTCACAAGCGCGTTGAGGAACGAGGGACTCGTCATGGTAATTATCCTATTGGTGTGTCGGAACGCGGTGCGGTCACTCCCGTGTTGCCGATCCCGCTCGATAAACGCCTCGTTGATTGCCCGAATAGTACAGGTGCCACTTCCCATCGATTTTCGGCGGTCAGGATCGGGCGGTCGTGCACGTACCGCCACTCGTAGCCGTCTTCGCTCACCGCCAGCCGGGTGTTGTGGCCATTGTTGTTGTAGATGAACATCCACCATCGGCCGTCGTACGGGATGATCGAGCCCGGGCCGGGGGAGGCGCCGGGCTCTGGAAGAATCGGATTCCCGGCGTACCGTTTCCACGGCCCGGCGAGCGGCCCCCAGTCGGCGTCCGGCACGTCCATGGGCGGCTCCGCCCGTTCCGCCGCTTGCGAAACGGCGGCCGCGGCACCGCCCAACAGGAGTGCCGCCGCGCAGGAGTCTTCGAGAAATCGGCGTCGAGTCAACGTGTGTGAAACTACTGGGGTCATGATATCGGTTCCTATTCTGCGAGTAGCATGGGCTTTCCAGGCCGTCAAAACGGCGACGGACAAGAATGGCCATCCTACCATCCGGTCCTGTTATTGCGGCACGGCGCCTAACGTTCACGTTCCAGCGCCTCTTCCTTGATTGCGTCCCAGGCTTTCCGTGCCCGCTCCAATTTGCCGGGAATATCGCCGCTTTGCGTGAAGCCCATGGTGCCCAGCGGGCCCCGGTAGTCCATCTCGCGAAGGGTACGCACCAGCGGGGCCATGTCGAAGCTGCCCTCGCCGAGGATCTTGTGCGTCGCCCGGTCCTCGTCGGTGCCCTGGATGATCACGCACATCAGGTAGGGCTTGGCGCGGCGGAGCGTACCGGCCAAGTCGGTCGAGTTCGTGGCTTGGAAATGGTGCAGGTGGAAAATGGTGCCCACGTTGCGGCGGTCGGCGGCCTTGGCCGCGCGGATCGCGTCGTCGATCGTTTCGACCCAGGCATTCACGTGCGTGTACATGGCCACCCCGCCCAGGCCGAACCGCCGGGCGTCGTCCGACATTTCACGGAGGATCTTCGCCGCCCGCTCGACCACCTCCGGATCGGTGCGGCTAAGGTCCGTGCGGCTGCCGACGCTGGGGATCAGCAGGGTCTTCGTTCCCTCGAGCAACGGCAGGTTCTTCTTGACCACGTCCGGGTAGCTCTCGTCCTCGACGTAAAACCGCGTATGGATGCCCGTCAGCGTCATGCCGTGCTCCTCCAGGGCTTCGAGGTAGGCGGGCAGCATTCGCCAGCGGCCGGGCTCATCCTTCAGCGACAGCACCACACCGTCGTACCCGCGCTCGGCAAGGATTTGCACCTGGGCGGCCGGATCGTTCCCCTTGTAACGGTAGAACCAGTTGGTCATGACAAAGTGGTGGTCCTGCCAGTGCAGGTCCTGCACCAGGTCGACCCGCATGGGTTCCTCGGCCGGAGCGGCGGCCGTCACGGCCAGCAGCCAACTGCCGGCCAGGCAGATGAGAGCAAGTCGGGTTGAAAAACTCATGATGTTTCTCCAGTAAGATTTGGTGTTTGTTAAGTGGGGCCATCATACCTCGTTTGCCGCCGGCATGACAAACGGCGGGCGGTACTCGCGCGTGAGCAGCGCGTTGGCCGCGTCGTTGCGGGGGAACCGCTCGGCGTCGGGATCGAACTCCAGCCAGGGGCCGAGCGTCAGCCGGGTGGTTTCGATGTCGACGCTGTTGCGGGCCAAGTGCTCCCGCGTGCGGCCGAACGTGTCGCGCCAGTCGTCGAACAGCGTGCGGGAACCGAGTTGGGCGAGGATCTCCTCCGGCGCCGCCTGCTGCCCGAGCTGGTAGGACATGTTCCCCAGGTGGCACAGCCCGGCGGAAAGATGCCCGCCCAGGATGTCGGCGTGGAGGTGTTCGTGGTCCCGGCTGCGAACCGCCTCGACGAAATTGGCGAAGTGGTCGGCCTGGAAGTCGTTGCCGGCGCCCGGAAAGCGTTCCACCAGCTTGCCGTCAGGATCGAACCACGCGCTGCTGCCGGCAGTCATGCCGACGTAGCCTTCGCTGCCGGTGAAGATCGCGCCGCCGTGCCGGTGGAACCGCGGGGTGTCCAGCCCGCGCACTTCCTGCACGAAGGTGGCGTCGCCGAAATCGTGGACGACGATCTGCGTGTTGGGCGTCTCGGCGGCGTCGCTGTAGCCGACGCGGCCGCCGTAACACATGACCGCGCGGGGCAGTTTCTGCAC
>PWXP01000559.1 GCA_003561895.1 Planctomycetaceae bacterium
CCGCTTGCCGGTTCCGGGCGTGGGTGAGCAGGCACAGCGTAACGCGCTTCCGGGGGAAATCGGCGTCGGGAGGCCGGATCATGTCGACGCGGTCCTTGTACGAGGTGGCGATGAAGCTCCAGACCATGGCGGCGTCGACGTGTCCGGACACCAGGGCCAGCGCCACCTCGTTATGCCCGCGCGCTTCCATTGCTACGTTGGCCCTCAACCGGCCGAGTAACCCCTTCTTTTCGAAGGCCGCCTCGATGAGTTTTCCGGCCGTGGCGTACCGTGCATCGGGAAGGGCGACGGCCAGGTCGCGGGTTGCCAGCTCCGCCATGGTCTCGATGCCGGCGGGATTGCCCCGGGGTACGATGATAATGGGTTCAATGTGTCCCACCACTTCGTAGTACTCCAGCAGGCCCTTCTCTTCGAGCATCTCGGCATAGGGGTCATGCGGCAGATACAGGTCGCCGCGTTGCCCCAGTTCGATACTCGCAAGCAGGTCGGCCGAACCCCCGAAGTTCAGCCGCATCGGAATGTCGTAGCGCTTCTCGAACTCGGCAGCCAGCGCCTCGGCCGCGGGGCGCATCGAATTGCCGCAGTGGATGAACAATTCCCGCCCCGCCTCATCGGGCTGGGTGTCTACCTCCCCGGGAGCCATTACACCGGGCTCTCGCTCGGGAACCTCCCTCCTTCCGGGGGCCACCCCACACCACAGCCCGAGAAGGCCGACCACGGCAACCAGGGCGACGGCTCCCACCGCCGCGGTCGTTGCCTTGCGTTTGTTTCCCTCGTCCCACGTTGGCATGAGTTCTCCTCCCGAAACAGATACCGTAAACGATCGGTCTTGTGGACAGGCTCGCGCGGCAAACCTTCCCACGACCGGTCGCGACTGGCTCTTCCGTTTCGTAACCGTTCACGGGTCGGAAATCAGCCGCAGGGCGCTAGCCCCGGTTCGCTTGGCTTGAAACAAAAACCGGACGGTAGCGCGTTGCGGCTAATTTCCTGCCGCGGCCGAGCACCGGGACGATTTCCGACCCGTGAACGCTTACTCCGTTTCTAGGTGCAAATTTGGCGGCAAAGCGTAGGATGGGTGGTTTCGGCTGTTTCAGCAGCCTTACTTCACCCACGCGCTCCACGCCGTTCCGCACCTAGAAACGAAGAGCCATTAGATTATATAGTAACGGCGCAATCGGGGCCAATTCTACCTCCGGATCGGGCGTTGCTGGTCCGCCCCTTGCCAGCCGATCCCGGAGGTGCAACAATTGGCTGACGGCTAATCGATTTCCGCAGGGGTCGGCCCCATCCGGGTGCACCTCGTTGACTTCCGGGTAGATGGTGTTCGACCGCTGAGCGAGTTTGGAAGCCGAGCCAAGGCGCCCCGCGATGGAACCCCACGGTGTATCCCAAGAACGATGTTCGTCCGGCCGAGTGCCGACCTGTTGCCGGTGGGGCGCCCCCCCCCGGCAACGACCGGGTCGACGATGGACGGGTGGTGTTCCTGCCACCTTTCACCTTACCACAGTAGCGAGGAGATTTCTACCATGTTCCAGCAGAGGGGTTTGCAGGCCGTTATTTCGAGGATCCTTGGCGCATCGCTCGTCGCCGCCGGTATGTCGCTGTGGCCGGCACATGCCGAAGCGACGGAACCGCACGTGGTCAAGAACCCTTATCAGGGCGTCAACTGGGAGCGGGTCACCCCGTTCATCGCCAATCTTCATTCCCATACCGTCTACAGTGACGGCCGGGCCGAGCCCGAGCAGTTGATCCGCAATTACGCCGAGGCGGGCTATCACATCCTGGCCATCACCGATCACGACAACTATCACACAACCCGGTCGGGCGAGCGCGAGACGGCACCGACGCACGAGACGACCTGGCCGTGGACGAAATGGATCGAAGCCCAGCCGTCGAAGACTTGGGAGCGGGACGGAGTCGAGACGTCGGCCTTTTTCCCAGACTTGGGAAACCAAGGCATGTTGGCGGTCCGGGGCAACGAGTTGACCAGCGATCCTCATATTGTCAGTCTCTTCAACCCGTGCGGCTTCACCGACCGTATCCGGGTGCCAAACGCCGACCACGATCGCGAGCGGTTCGCGTGTGTCGAGAAGATGGGCGGGCTGGCTTACTGGGCGCATCCGGCCCATTACGTCCCCGGCGGCCATTGGGCGGACCGCGGGTTTTCCTGGGACGAGGGGATTGAGCACTTTGGAAGCCTGATTGCGGAATACGGCAGCGTGCTGGGCATCGAACTCCAGTTGGGCGGACAACGCGAATTGGAAGAACAGCTTTTCGATCGGCTCCTGGCCGCCTATTACCGCGACCACAACATCTGGATCAAAGGTAGTGACGACACGCACGGCACGGCGGTTCCCCAGAACGCCACGCTCACCATCATACTGGCCGAGGAACTCACCGAGCCGTCCGTGCGGCATGCCCTGGAGAACGGCCACGCGCTGGTCGGCTCCCGCGTCGATGTTTTCCCCGTACTCCGCAAGATCACCGTCGACGAGGAGGCCAAGACGATCTCGCTGGACATCGACCACCACGACGCCGTTACTTGGAACAAGAACGGCGAAGTCCTGGGGGAGCGCGAATCGGTCGACTATTCCAAGATGCGAGACGCTATATTGCGATTCGAGATCCAAGTGGGCGATGCGGTGTTCTATTCCCAAGCGTTCTACATCGACTGAACCATGTTCATAACCGCATGGAGCGGAGAAAACTGCCCGCGCCGCCCCGTGAACGGTTACAATGTTCGGGTACGTTTAGCCCAACTTCCGCGGGTGGCATGCAGCCCCCCGGCCGTTTTCGGCGGGTTTTGAGGGGTTGAGGGTGGTTTTCTTCGGGTTTTAGGGTGGTTGGCCTCTGAGCCGGGGCATTATAGTGACTAAATCCGCGCCGATTGGGCTTGCTTTCCTAAGAGGATATCCGCCAGATCGTCGCG
>PWXP01000313.1 GCA_003561895.1 Planctomycetaceae bacterium
CGACTGGCGCAAAGTCGAACAGATCGGCGTAGCGGTCGCGCGAAATCTCCAACTCGGCCTGGGCCTCGCGCAGCGCCGCGTTCTGCATTTCGAGTTCGATCTGGTGGACCTGCAACTCGTGAACGAGCCGCGGCAGTTCCTCCGGCGGCGGCAGTTCCTCCGGCGGCGGCCGTTCCTCCGGCGGCGGCAGTTCAACGTCGGCCGCCTGCGCGGCGGCGGCCTCCTCCGCCTGCCGGCGCAGGGTTTGCGGATCGTAGGGCAGCTTGGGCTCTCGCTCAGGCATCGGTCAACTTGCGAACGGTTAGCAGAACGAGGTCCGGCAGCTCCCCTTCCTGGTCGATGCGCCGCGCGTCGAGCACGGCCCGCTTCCGTCCGATGCCGGGAAAATCGTGGACCAGTTCGAACCCGTCGAACTCGGTATCCTGGGGAATGATCTCTTCGAGCAGGTGGCGCAGATCGGCGTGGTCCCATTGGCCGTGGCCGAGTTCATAAACCAACCGGCCCTTCGTCCGGCCGGCCGAGGTGCGAAACGCCCGGTAGAACGCCCGGTTGGCGGCCACCACCCGCAACTGGCCGTCGAGAACCAGCAGGGGTTGGTGGACCGCGTTGACGATGCCCTCGGCCAGCAGCCGGGCGTAATTCAACTGCTCCGCCCGGCGAATGTCGGTGACGTCGATGAGCGTGAGCACGGCGCCGGTGATGCGGTCGTCGCGGGTGCGGAAGGGGCGGATGTGCAGCGAGTACCACCGATCCCGCTCGGAGCGGACTTCCGCACGATAGGTGTTCAGCGATCCGAGGACCTCGCGAATCCGGTCTTCCAGGTCGTCGACGCGGAGCCCGAGCTTCAACTCGCCGATCCGCCGTCCCCGGTCGCCCGGCTGAAGGCCCAATTGCCGCTCGGCCGGCGGGGTGAACGTGCGGATGCGGAGTTCCTTGTTCAGCAGGATCACGGGGATGTCGACCGCCCGGTGCAGATTGTTGAAATTGTCGATCGCCCGGTTCGCCTCGGCGTTCTGGTTCTCCAATTCGGTATTAAGCGTGCTCAACTCCTCGTTGGTGCTTTGCAGTTCCTCTTTGGCGGTTTCCAACTCCTCGTTGGTGCTTTGCAGTTCCTCGTTGGCCGACTGGATCTCCTCGTTGGCCGCGCGGAGTTCCTCGGTGGTGGTTTCGTGCTCTTCGAGCATGTCTTGCATGGTGACCTCCGTCTGCTGAAGTTCCCGGCGGAGCCGTTGCACCTCGCCCTCCTCGGCGGTGTGCGGTGCGTCGGCTACCTTCTCCTCGGACTCTTGCCCGCGGTCCTCCCCTTCCGGGGGCTCCGACGCCGGCTCGAACAGCACCAGGAAATGGGCGTCGGCCGTCTGCGATCGTCCCAGGGGATACACGCTCACGTCGGTCACGACCGAGCCGCCGTTGGTTTCCACGTGGACGCATTTCCTTCGGGCCGGCGCCCATTCGCTGCGGGCCTCGTGGATAGCCGCTTGCAAATCCAATGCCAAACCGGGGCGGGCCATCCGCACGAGGCTCAGCGACGCCGCTCCCGGCGCCGGCTCCAAGAACCGCCCCGTCTGCCCGCGGAAGTGCAGGATTTGCATGTTCTGGTCGATGATCACGCCGGGCGGGGCGTAGCGGCTGAGCAACAGCCGGTCGGCCTGCTGCTGTACCTCGTTGGACTCGGCGGGCCGAGCCGCCCTGGCTCTCCCTTCCGGCTTCCATTCCACCATCGGCGGCGGCGTCCTTAGCCCGGCCGGCAGCCGGACGGGGGTGGCCTTCCTCACGTAAATCTTCCGCTCCCGGTCCGCCAGCGAAAACAACTCGGCGAATCCGCCGATCGTCTCCGACTGCCCCAGCAACAAGTAGCCCGGCGGCCGCAACGCGTAGTGGAACACCGGAATCACCCGATTCTGAAGGTTCCGCCCCAAGTAGATCAGCAGGTTCCGGCAGCTCAGCAAATCGATATTCGAGAAGGGCGGGTCCTTGGCCACGTTCTGGCGGGCGAACACGCACAGGTCGCGCACCGCCTTGCCCACCTGGTAACCGTCGCCGGAGTGGACAAAGTACCGCTGCAGCCGCTCGTCGGACATGTTGCCGGCGATGTTCTCGGGATACTGCCCCCGCCGGGCCGTCTCGATCGCCGTCTCGCTGATGTCGGTGGCGAATATCTGGATGGGCAGGTGCAGGTCGTGCTCCGCGAGGTATTCCAGCAGGGCAATGGCCATCGAGTACGGCTCTTCGCCGGTCGAGCAGCCGGGAACCCAAATGCGGACGGGCGCGTTGGGCCCCTTCTCCCGGGTCATTTCCGGAAAGACTTTCTCCTTGAGGGCCTCGAACGTGGCCGGTTCGCGGAAGAAGCCGGTCACGCTGATGAGCATGTCGTCAAACAGGGCGTGGACTTCGCGGGGCGTTTGCTGCAAGAACTTCAGGTACTGCTGGGCCGAATCAACCCGGTTGAGGACCATGCGGCGGGCGATCCGCCGCTCAACGGTGCTCTGCTTGTACTGCGAGAAATCGACCCCCGTGGACTGACGCAGCAGCACGAAGATCTTCTGCAACGCCTCGGGGGCCCCCAAGGGTGATTCCTCGCGACCGGCGGCCGGACGCCGGACGTGCGGGTGGCGGACGATCCGGGCGAGTTCCTCGGCGATTTCGGCCGGCGGGAGCACGAAGTCGACCTGGCCGGTGGCGGCCGCCGCGTGCGGCATGCCGTCGTACTTGGCACTCTCTTCGTCCTGCGCAAAAGTGACGCCCCCCTCTGCCTTTATGGCACGGAGCCCTTCGGAGCCGTCCGAGCCCGTCCCCGAGAGGACTACCCCCACGGCCCGGTTCCTCTGGTCCTGGGCCAGGGAGCGGAAGAGGTAGTCGACGGGCATGTGCCGGGCCTGGGCCTTCGGCCGGGCCATCAGGTGCAGCGTCCCGTGCAGCACGGCCAGATCGCGGTCGGGTGGGATGACGTACAGGTGGTCCCGTTCGATCCGCATCCCGTCCGACGCCTCGCACACCGACATGTTGGTGGAGCGAGGCAGAATGCTGGTCAGGTTGCTGGCGTGCTTCGGCGAGAGGTGCTGCACGAAGATCAGCGCCACGCCGGCGTCGGCCGGCAAGTGCTGGAGGAACTGCTCCATGGCCTCCAGGCCGCCGGCCGAAGCGCCCACCCCCACCACGGGAAAGCCGAGTTCGCCGGAGGGCTCGTTTTCGTTCCCCGTGGCTGGTTGCGTTTCGCCCGGCGACTGCTCACTTCCACGCGGCGACGCACCTTGTTGAGGGTTTTCCGTCTGCTCGCTGGCCGGATGCGTGTTTTCGTTCATGGCCGGGTTCCTGGTGGGTGAGGAGACGCAACCCTGTACTGTACCACAACGCGGGCAGCTATCAATGTACCCCCTTTTGGAGTGCGGGAATTTATTCCCGCTTTGCGCCGGCTGCCAAGCGCACGTCCTGCCGCCGGGTACGAATGGCGGCGTGAAGGTGACGAAAAGCGGCGATAAATCGCCATTCGTCGCGATTCATTCGCCGCCCTTGCCGGCATGCCGGTAAGCGGCTTCCAAAACGCGCTCGGCGATTGTCAGACATCGCAACGCGATCTCTGTATCCGGATCGAAGTGCGGCAGCACGGACCCTAGCGGATCTCCTGGCACAGCTTTGCAACCTGAAGACTGTCTCCAGCATAGCGCATCCAGGCTTCCACTTCACCGTTCATAGATTACCTCCCCACGATCGATCTCATCCATAAAGGCCCCTTCGGCGTCATGGCGCAAGGGGATGATGTCCAGCGGTATCCGTTCGGCTACGGGTCTTGCCATTCGGCGATACTTCAGCGCCAGTGGCAGATAGCCTTCCTCCGAATTCTGAATAACCGCAATGTCCAAATCGTGGGCCGATTCGCTGCTCAAGAACGAGCCGAAGACGATGAGCTTTCGGATTTCGGGCGCCGGTTCCAAACATGCCACCACCGCTCGCAGCAGCTCGGCTTTTCGATCGTTCGTCATCATTCTAGTCCCTTGGCATGACCGTTCACAGGCCGGCCGGTTCTTGTGCTATGATAGGTCACGCCTTGCCCATCGGCAAGAGACCCCTTGCTCCCTTCCTCAATCCTTCGCAGAAAGCGCCTTCCCCTCCCGGTCGAACAACACCAGCCTCCGCGCGTCGACCGTCAGTACGACGGAATCACCGGTCGCAGACGGCGGGCCCGCGGCCGGTAGGCGGGCGACCATGCGCGCGGCCGCGTGCTCCTCGCCACCCGCCGCCGGTTGGCCAAACACCGGCGCGGGGCTCTCGAAGTACACCAGGTTCTCGTACCCCAACGCCTCGCTCGCCGCGACGCGCACCCGCACACCGTTCTCCCGGGCGCCGTCCTCGGCCGGCGAAAACGCCTCGGGCCGCAGCCCGGCCAGCAGCGGCCGTTCGAGCAGCGCGTCGACGCGGCCGAACCGGGCGGCCGCCTCCTCCGGCACGGCCAGCCGCTGCTCGCCGAACTCCAACTCAAGCGTATCGCCCTCGCCGCCGTGCAGCCGGGTGTGGAAGATGTTCATGCCCGGGCTGCCGAGAAAGCCGGCCACGAACACGTTGGCCGGCGCGTCGTACAGCTCGCGGCCGCCGCCGATCTGCTGCAAGCGGCCGTCGAGCAGGACGGCCACGCGGTCGCCGAGGGTCATGGCCTCGACCTGGTCGTGGGTCACGTAGATGGTCGTGGTGCGCAGGCGCCGCTGGAGCTGCGCGATTTCGGCGCGGACCTGCACGCGAAGCTTCGCGTCGAGGTTCGAGAGCGGCTCGTCGAGCAGGAAGACGGCCGGGTTGCGGACCATCGCCCTGCCCATCGCCACACGCTGCCGCTGGCCGCCGGAGAGGTGCTTCGGGCGGCGGTCGAGCCAGGGCGTCAGCCCGAGCGTTTCGGCCACCCGGGCCACGCGCTTGTTCCGTTCCGCCTTGGCCATCTTCATCATTCGCAGCGGGAACGCCAGGTTCTGCCGCACGGTCTTGTGCGGATAGAGGGCGTATTGTTGGAAGACCATCGCCACGTTTCGCTTTTGCGGCGGGCGATGGTTGACCGTCTCGCCGCCGATGCGAATCTCGCCGCCGGTGGGCTCCTCGAGCCCGGCCAGCATGCGCAGGATGGTCGACTTCCCACAGCCCGAAGGCCCCACCAGCACCAGGAACTCGCCGTCGCGAACGTCAAGGCTGAAATCGGCGACGGCCCGGGTGCCGTCGGGAAAGACCTTCTCAACGTGATTTAACTGCACGGTGGCCATGGCTTATCCCTTCATTCCCGTGGTCGCCACGCCGCGGACGAACCACCGCTGGAAGATCACGAACACCACGAGCACCGGGGCGACCATCATGACGGCGAAGGCCATGATGTCGCCCCATTGGATGGGCGGCAGGGTGCGGAACGTGGCGATGCCCAGCGGCAGCGGGCGGACGTCTTCGTGCGTGGTGACCATCAGCGGCCACAAGTACAGACCCCAGTACATCAGGAAGGTGGTGATGGCCGCCGCGGCGAACGCAGGTTTGGCGTTGGGC
Source organism: Planctomycetaceae bacterium (assembly GCA_003561895.1). Taxonomy (GTDB): domain Bacteria; phylum Planctomycetota; class Planctomycetia; order Pirellulales; family Thermoguttaceae; genus PWXP01. The sequence goes on from PWXP01000313.1 coordinate 5,512, forward strand.
AGCACGATTTCCACCAGCGTGCGCCACACGCCGGCGCCGTCGATTCGGGCGGCCTCCTCCAGTTCCTTGGGCATGCCGAGGAAGAACGTGTAGAACAGGTAGATCGCGAAAGCGTTGGCCACAAAGGGGACGATTTGCACCACGTAGGTGTCGCGCCAGCCGAGTACGGTGGTCTGGTAGAACAACGGCACCGCGATGGCCTGCAAGGGCAGGATCATCAACGCCAGCACCACGCGGAACACGGCCCCGCGCCCGCGCCATTGCAGCCGGGCCAGCGCGTACCCGGCCAGCGAATTGACCACCAGCCCGCCGCCGACGATCGAACCGGTAATCAGCAGCGAGTTGAACATGTACCGGCCGAAAGGGACGCGCCGGAACACGGCGGCGTAGTTGTCCAGCGTCACCTCGTCGGGGAAGAAGGCCTGCCACGTGCCCGCCTCGGGCAGCACCCGCTCGTCGGGCTTGAAACTGGCGACCACCATGAACAGGATCGGCGCAATGTAAAGCAGCGCGGCGGCGGTGAGCACGAGATAATTGACCGCGCCGGCGGCCAGCGCGGCCGTGCGCCGCCGGATGCGTGTGAGGCGATGTTCCTTGCGGCCGTTCATGCCACTTCCCGCTCCTCGCGGATGAGCATCCGCTGCGCCAAGGTAATGGCCAGTACAATGACGAAGAACACCACGGTCATGGCCGACGCCCGGGCCACCTGCTGGCGGGTGAACGCGGCGGTGACGGCCTCGAACATCACCGTGGTGGTGGCGTCGTGCGGGCCGCCGCGGGTGAGAATCTGCACCTGGTCGAACACCCGGAACGCCAAAATACCCGTCAGCAGTACGACGAAAACCAACGGGTTGCGGAGCTGCGGGAGCGTGACGTGCCAGAACCGGCTCAGCTTGCCGGCGCCGTCGATGGCCGCCGCTTCGTAAAGCTGCTCGGGAATGGCTTGCAGCCCGGCCAGCAGGATGACCATTTGGAAGCCCAGGCCCTGCCACACCGACAGCGCCATGATGGCCGGCAAGGCCCAGAAGGTGTCGTGGAGGAAGGCCCTTGGTTCCCACCACCCGAAGGTGACCGCGCCCAGGAAGCTGTTGAGCGTGCCGCCCGGTCCGGGGGCGTAAATCAATTCCCAAACCACGGCCACCAGGGCCATTGGGAAGACCACCGGCATGAAGAACAGCGTGCGGAAGACGACCATCCCCCGCATCGCCCGATTCAAGAGCAGCGCCAGCGCCAGGGCCAGGCCGGTTTGCACGGGCACGACCACCGCGGCGAACACGGCGTTATTGACCAGCGCGCGTTGGAACGACGGGTCGGTGAAAATACGCACGTACTGCCGCAGCCCGACGAACTCGACCGGTAGCGGCGAGCCCAGCCGCAGGTCGGTCAACGAGAGAACCAGCGCCAGCACGAACGGCACGGCCACGAACGCGCCGAGGCCGACCGCGGCCGGCAGGACCATCAGCCAGGCGGCCGGCGTGTTGTCGTTCAGCAATCGGGTCATGGCAACTATCTTTTGGAGTGCGACGGCTCGACGCCGCTTTGGCTATGCCTTTTTCTTCTCCTCGCCGCCATGAGCTACCCGGGGAAACGCGAAAGCTGACGCAAGAGGAAAGCGGCGTCAAGCCGCCGCACTCCAAATCTGGCGTCATGGATAGCCCCGGCTCGCCCGGATATCTTCATCGATCGCGGCCGCCGCGCGGTCCAGCGCCGCCTGCACGTCGCCCCCGTGGCGGATGTCCTGGAACGCGCGCTCGAACACGTCGGTAATGGTCGGATACGCCGGCGTGCGCGGCCGGGGGATCGAGTAGCCTTCTTCGTGCTGCACGGCGAACAGCCGCAGCGGTCCCTCGGGGCCGTAAAGCGGCGAGCGGCGGATGACCGACCTCCGCGCCGGCGGCGCGCCGTTGGCCTCGGTCATGGCCAGGATGTTGTCGCCTTCGAGCAGGAACCGGATGAACCGCGCGGCCTCGTCGGGGTGGTCGCACGCCGTCGTAATGCCCCAGCACCACGAGCCCTGACCGGTGCGGGTCCCTTCGCCGAAGTCGGGCAGCGGCAGGAGCACCAGGTCGTCACCGTGGGCTTCGGCGTAGCGCGGGTAATCCCAGTGGCCGCTCCAGGACAGCGCGACCCGCTTCCCGGTGAACGCGGCGTCGTCGATGTTCGGGTCGACGTAACCTTGCAGGATCCACGCCTGCACCTGCTCCATCGCCCGGACCGACTCGGAGCCGTTCAGCACGCCGTCGGCCGACTGGTAATCGGTGCGGTCGATTAGCCCACCGCCGGCCGATTGCAGCAGCGGCGAGAAGGCGTAGGCGTACCACTCGCCCTTGTAGTTGAGCTTCAGGTCGAGCACGGCGTCGCCGCCGGCTTCGGCCGCCAGGTTCGCGAGGACTTCGGCGAACTCCTCGACACTCCACGCTTCGCCGGGGCTGGTGGGGATGCGGGCGCCGACGGCCTCCAGCCGGCTGCGCCGCCCATAGAGTCCCAAGCCGGAATCGAACGTCCCCACCGCGTAGAACTCGCCGCGGAAGGTACCCTGCTCGACGATCGACGGGAGCAGGTCGTCGTAGATTTCCTCGCCCAGCCGGTCGTCCAAGGGCCGCAGGTGCCCCTGCCAGGCGTAGTTGGCCAGGAAGGGGCCGTCGAACTCGAGGACGTCGGGCAGGTCGCCGGCCACGGCCGCCGCCTGCACCTGCTCGTTGTACGTGTCTTCGGGAATGACGTTCGGCAGCAGGTGCACTTCGTCCTGCATGGCGTTGAACTGCTCGATCTGCCGCAGGATGGTCACCCGCTCGACCTCCCGGCCGGAGTGGAACCAGACGGTCAGCACGACCGCGCCGGGCGGGGCGCCCGGCGGCCGTTCCTGCCGCGGGCAAGCGCTGAGCGACAACAGCAAGACCGGTGCGAGCAGGAAGGAAATGCGGCGGAATAGCTTGCCAAAGCGGTGCTTTGTCATAAGTTTCGGGGGGAAAGGGAAGCACGTTGTTTTCGCTGCCATCATCGCGCGCCGGGGCGGCGCCGTCAAGGAGTGGCGGCTGGCCCGGATTATTCGTGACGATGTCGGGTGGTGACAAGCAAGCCAGACTCGGGTAAGACTTCGGTCGCTCGACCGGGCCGCGTTCCAGCTCACGACGTGCGAACCAACCAAGCGTGGCTTGCGCAGTCCCACCAACGACTTACGCGACCTTGTCCCACCCGTGAATATTCCGGGCTTGTGGCCGCAATTCAACGTGCTCGATTCGCACGCTCAAGCGTGAACTCCAACGGCGCGCCGCAGCGACAAAGCGTCGCAGGGGGCCAACATTCCGACGCGGCGCGCCCTCGGGTGCCGTTCTTCTCAGGCATGCGCTGCTTCGGGTATAACATTTGCATGGAAGATGGTCGGCATTTCGCGCTATAACGGAAAGGACGAGCCATGAGCACGCCGCCCGAGGCCCTATCGAACGAAGCCCCGCCCCCCGAAGTCCCCCGCGGTGGAGGAGGCACCGTGGCTGCCTGGGTGGTCATTGTGGCCGTCACCCTGCTGGTGGCCTCGATGCAAGTGCTCCAGCCCGCCGCGGAAGTGGAGGAAGGCCGGCTGGAGCGGGCGATGGTCACCTTTCAAGCGCGGTATCTGGTCGGCGCCGCCAGCGTGTTGGGCGAGCGGACGGCCGGACCCGTCGAGCGGCAGGTCGAGGCGTGGCAACCGCAGTTGCCCGGGCAGCAAATGCGCGTGGCCGTGGTGGCCGGCGAGCTGATCGGCCCGGAGGCGGCGCTCGAACGGCTGCGCGCCGTGGAGGAGGCCCCAGCGGGAAGGGGACAGTCCCATTTTCGCGGCGAAGCGCGGTTCCCCCTGACCAATATCCTTGCCGCCGCGAAAGTGGGAACAGTCCCCGGTGAACGGTCGGTCCCGGCCGAGGTCCCGCCGGCGAGGGGTGTTCTCCTCCGGTTGTATCAAGACTATTCGGACAACCGGCTCGACGCCCCGTCGGTCGACGAGGCGGAACGAGAACGGTTGCAGCAGCAATTGGGGTGGCTGGGGAAGCTGGCGCTGGCCCCGCCGGGCAGCGACACCGCGCTGCGCGAACAGGTGCTGGCCGACGCGCGGCGGACCTTCTACATGGTCCTCGGCGGCGTGGCGGTCTTGGGGGTGCTCGCAGTGGTGGGGTTCGTCGTGCTGGTCATCTTCCTGGCCTTCCTGTTCGCCAACACCCTGCCCGGGCTGAAACCGTCGCCCGAGCGGCGCGGCATCTATGCCGAAGCCTTCGCCTGCTGGTTGGTGCTGTTCGTGGGCCTGAGCATCGCCGGCGGGGTGGTGTTCGGGCCCGACGCGGTTGGAGCCACGGGATTCCTGTCGATGCTCGGCAGCCTGGCGGCGCTCGGGTGGCCGGGGATGCGAGGCGTCTCGCGGGAACAGTTGCGCGCCGACCTGGGATGGACCGGCGGCCAGGGCGCAGGCGTGGAACTGGCGGCCGGCGTCGGATGCTACGCCATGGCCATTCCGCTGGTGGTGCTGGCGGTCAGCCTGACCGGAGTTCTGGCCGGCTTCGCCGGCCAGTCGCTCCAACTGAACACCGCCCCCGCTCATCCCGCGGCCGAATGGATCGCGGAAGGAACCTGGTGGCAGCGCATCCAGATCCTGGTGCTCGCGTGCGTGGCGGCGCCCATCGTGGAAGAAATCGCTTTCCGCGGGTTGCTGTACCGGCACCTGCGTGACGCCACGCGGACGATGCGCCGCGGCGGCAGCGTGCTGCTCAGCGCCGCGGTGTCGAGCGTGCTGTTCGCGCTGCTGCACCCCCAGGGGCTACTGGCCGTCCCTGCGCTGACGGCCATCGCGCTGGCGCTGACGTTCATGCGGGAATGGCGCGGCACGCTCTTGCCGTCCATTGTCGCCCACGGTTTGAACAACGCGCTGGTCATGGCGGTGCTGCTGACTATCTTGGCCAAGTGACGGGGTCCCCCTCGAGTTCGGCGCGGAGGGCCCGCACCCGGCGGAGCAAGTCGCTCAGTCGCGACGCCTCGACGGTGAAGTCCCGCGGCTCGTCCCGCAGGTCGGTCTGCTGCTTCAGCAACACCGAGAGTCGCTCGAGTTCCTTGGATTGATCGCGGACCGTTTCCACTAGTTCGTGGAGCATTTGGGCTAAAGCGAAGACTTGTCGGGCAAGGTCGTGAGATGGCATGTGCAGATCCTCGGGAGTTGTTGGTGGAGACATGGAAACATCGATGGATCATACAGCAAATTGTGGGCCAAATGCAGGCAGGCGGGTATCCCGAATCACCGGCTTTCCGACCCTTACCCTGGGATCGGACGTGATTCGGTCTTCCTAATCGTTTGCAGCCATGGATATCCTCCTTACCCGACCGTTCAATGCATGCCCGCACTCCAAAGCGTCTACTCGTCCAGATCGATATGGTACTCGATCGGTCGGCTGCGGCGGGGAATCTCCAGAACGCGCCCGCACTCGGTCGGGTGGCCTGGTCAGAAAGCCGGAAATTAGGGGATTTGGGAGAAATTGGTATTGCAAAACTGTTGCGCAACTTTGTATTTCTTGCGAGCCCTAAAAACCCCAAGAGCAAAGGAGCGCAACAGTGGGTATATCATGGCACGAAAAGGTCAGGAAGTACAGGTCCCCTACAGCATGGTGCAATTGCACTTACTGAAGACCGAGGAGGGCCACGCCGCGCTGAACCGTCGCAC
>PWXP01000186.1 GCA_003561895.1 Planctomycetaceae bacterium
CCTTTGCTGGAATCACCTTTGCTGGAATTGCCGGCGGTGCCGGGTGCCCGTATACTGAAACTGCGCGAGATGGACCAGGGGCTCAAGGGTGTGTGCATGAAGCGTGGCGTGAATAAGGAGATTTTCGGCTGGGCGATGTTCGACTTCGCCAATCAGGCCTATACGCTCCTGATCATTACGGTGGTATTCGGCGATCTTTTCACGCGGGTCATTGTGGGCAACGCCCACCGGGACTATCGGCTGGGCAACCTGTTGTGGAGTGTGGCGTTGGCGGTGAGCTACCTGGCGGTGGTGATTGCGGGACCGGTGTGCGGGGCCATCATGGACTTTTCCGCCGCGCGGAAGCGGTTCCTGTTGGCAAGCTACCTGCTGACGGCGGTCACCACGGCCCTGCTGTACTTCGTGGCGCCGGGTTACGTGGCGTTGGGGATGATGCTGATTGTGGTTTCGAACTTCGGCTACGCGATCGGCGAATCGTTCATCGCCAGCTTCCTGCCGGACCTGGGACCGCCGGAGTCGCTGGGCTGGATATCGGGCTTCGGCTGGGCGCTGGGTTACGTGGGAGGGCTGGTGTCGACCGCATTCGCCCTTCTGTTCCTGGGCGAGGTAAGCGCCGAGAATTTCCACAACGTGCGGTGGGTGGGGCCGTTCGCCTCCGGATTCTTCCTGGTGGCCGCCATCCCCACCTTCCTGTGGCTGAAGGAGCGGGGGCGGCCCCGGCGGCTGGCCCGGCCGGCCGGCTACCTGATGATGGGCGTCCGGCGGGTACGCGCAACCGTGGCGACCGTGGGGGCGCACCGCGACTTGGCCTGCCTGTTGGGGTCGGTGTTTTTTGCCATGGCGGGAATCTACATTGTCATCTCCTTTACGTTCATCTATGGGGCCCAGGTCGTGCAATGGGATGAATCGATCCGCGTGGCCATGTTCGTGGTGGTACAGCTTACGGCGGCGGCCGGAGCGCTGGGGTTCGGGTTGATCCAGGATCGCCTCGGCGCGAAGCGGACCTACCAGGCCACGCTGCTGCTCTGGGTACTGGCCATCCTGCTAATCTACGCCACCCCGGGCATTGCCGAGCGGCTCGGCGCGCGGTACGGGTGGATGGTGGAAGCGCAACACGTGTTTCTGGCGGTCGGATGCGTGGCAGGAATGTGCCTCGGCGGCACCCAGTCGGCGGGGCGAACCCTGGTGGGCCTGTTCGCGCCGAAGCTCAAAGCGGCGGAGTTCTTCGGGTTTTGGGGACTTTCGGGCAAGCTGGCTGCGATAGTCGGGCTGCTGGGCATCGGGCTGCTGCAAGTCTGGCTGGGCCTGCATACGGCCATCTTGCTGTGCATGTTCCTGTTTGCCCTGGCCCTGGTGGTCGCGATGCCGGTCGACGAGGCCCGAGGCCGTGCCGCCGCCAACCCGCCGGTGAAGCGCCGGGCTTACCGGTAGGGCGTTCGTGGACATTCTTCCCCCGGCCCGGCACGCCCGGATGTTCGCCCCCGGCATTGGGCGGCCCGCCACGGCGCACTGAATAGTCCGGGTTACCGGCTTCACGCGTCGTCCCACACGGTTTTCTTCGGGCCTTCCCGGGCGGCGCCGATGATCCAACTCTCGGTGCCGGCGCGGTGAAGCTGCTGGCGGATGCTCTCGGCGTAGAAGGGGCTGACCACCAGGACCAAGCCGAGGCCCATGTTGAATACCCGCTCCATCTCCGCCGGCTCGACCTCGCCGAGGCGCTCCAGCCACGTGAACACGGGCGGCGCGGGCCAGGCGCCGCGGCGGACGGCCAGCTCGACGCCCTCGGGCACGATGCGGGCGAGGTTCTCCAGCAGCCCCCCGCCGGTGACGTGCGCGATCCCGTGCACCACGCTCTTCACGCGGTAGTAGTTGAGCACTTGGCGCCCCGGGCGGCAGTAGATGCGCGTGGGCCGCAGCAGGGCCTCGCCGACCGTCTCGCCCAGTTCGTCGACGTGCCGCCCGACGTCCAGCCCGGCGATGTCGAACACGATCTTGCGCGCCAGGCTGTAGCCGTTCGAGTGCAGGCCGCTGGAGGCCAGCCCGATCAAGACGTCGTCGGGCACGATGGCCGAGCCGTCGATGACGTTCTTCTGCTCGACCACGCCCACGCAGAATCCGGCCAGGTCGTAGTCGCCCGGGGCGTACAGGTCGGGCAGGATGGCCGTTTCGCCGCCCAACAGGGAGCAGTCGGCCGCGAGGCAGCCGGCGGTAATGCCGGCGACCAACTGCTCCAGCAGCGGGGGGTCGTCGTGCGGGAGGGCGACGTAATCAAGGAAGAACAGCGGCTCGGCGCCGCAGCAGAGTGCGTCGTTGAGGCACATGGCCACTAAGTCGATGCCCACCGTATGGTGCACGCCCATGGCTGCGGCCACCTTCAGCTTCGTTCCCACGCCGTCGGTGCAGGCGACCAGCAGGGGGTCTTCGTAGTTTCGGGCGAACAGGGGGCTGCAAAAATCGAGGTGGAACAGGCCGGCGAAACCGCCATTCCAGCGCTTCACGCGGGGGGTGTGGGTACGAGCGATCAGGTGGGGAAGCCGGGCCATCGCGTCGGCGTATTCGTCCAAGTCGACTCCTGCGTCCTTATAGGTAGCCTTCGCCATGAATCAATGGTCCTGTCGCCGGGCCGGGGACAAGCACACCGGCCATATTGGGGGAAACCAAAAAAATCGCAGTCTTTCAAGATCGCCGTTCGGCTGCTCGAGGCCAAGGCCGAAACCGGCTGTATTGTAGGTGGACCGAGGCGGGCTGAGAACGGGGTGGGGACCTTGACGGCGGTCGCAGCCCGTGCCACACTGCAATGGTAGCGGCCGCGGTGCGGCCGTCGGGCAGCCCTCCGTGGCGCGAGCCGGGTTGGGTCCTGCCAATCGCCTACGAGCCGGGCTGGTGAACCCGACCGGAGTACAAGTGTCC
>PWXP01000629.1 GCA_003561895.1 Planctomycetaceae bacterium
TCGGCGGTGGGCACGGTTGCGACGAGTTGGCAGAAGGGGCACCGCAGCCGCCGGCCGGCCTGGCACGGCGCGGCCCAAAGCCGCGCCTGGCACCGCCGGCAGCCGAAGTGGATGGCGTCTTGGGGAGAGGTGCCCATGCCGTTTACCTTTGCGGCAGGTCTCGTTTGTGTCCGAATCCCATTTTGGCCGACCGCGTTCCTTTCGGGAAGCGACCCGTCAGAACTCCGGCACCGATGAGGGCAACCCCACGCGCATGAACGAGCGCGCAAACGCTTGCGAAAAATGCTCCAGGAACGGCGAACGCAAACGCCAACGGTCGCCGGTTTGTGCCGCACGACGGGTCAAATAGGCAAACGGCAGGCTGTAAACCGTGCGAAAGTCAACGACTAACGCTGAGCGGGCATCGCTTGGATTGGTCGGAGACGCGAGCAAATGGAGTGTCGGTGAACGGCCCTTACGCACGTTATTCCAGAAGTCGCGCCAACCCTTGGGCGATTTGCTGCGGCCATGGGACTTCTGAGCCGCCTCAAATGCTGCGACGCACCAGACCGGACACATCGCCACAAGCGACAGCCGGCCATGCTCCAGATCGCAGCTTTGCGTGATCACGATCAAGTCAGCCTGATCGGCCTGAATCACGACTGGCCCATCGGTATTGGTGGCAAAATCGTGCGGGAACTCGGGAATCCAACATTCCAACAGCAGATCGCCCTGCCGCAGAATGGGTTCGTTGGTCAAGGCCCAGAACGGTTCCATTGCCCGGCTACCCGTCATCGAAGTCGTAGGCCATTGGTGTCAGCCTGCCGCGCGGCTCAATTCGTACGGCCACTTGCCCGACTTGCTTTGGTGGCACGGAATCGTAGTCAACCTCCTCCCAATCCAAGTCGTCACCGTGGGGATCCACCGACGGCGGAATCGGCTTGAGGAACCACTGTCCGTCTTGCTCCTGCAAAGCGAGTTCATCTCCAGGCTTCACGCCCAATTGGGCTTGCACAACCGGCGGCAGCAGGATTCGTCCGACGTCATCGAGGGATGTCTTCATGGCAGGGAATGCTCCCTTTTCCCGGGTATTGCTTCTTCACCGCACAAAGTGGTCTGGACCACGGTGCCACTTACATTATCACGTGAACCTTGGTCAACTTCCATTATATCCGACCGTGCCTCAAAAGCAACCAGCGCCACGCGCGCCGGCATCAAAGTGGACCTGCCGTCAAAACTCGCTCCAGTCCACGACCTCGCCGCCGGCAATGGTGAACAGGGCGTTCAGGATGCGGCGGTCGAGGTTGGTCTGTAGGAAGCGGACCGCTCCATCGCAGAAGATCACCAGGAAGCCGTCAGTAAGTCTTTGTATAGCTGCTACTTACGACGCTTGAAGGGTTTTTCCGGCCCGCCTCCTTGACCGGTCGCTATCACTGGCGTCAGGGACATGGCATCGTCGGCAGCCACGGACGGCCATGGTTTGACAAGGATCGGTTCAGGCCGACATGCTCAAGGAAAAAGGCTATCGCACCGCCTGCATCGGCAAGTGGCATCTCGGTTGGGATTGGAACGCCATCCGCAATCCCGGCACAAAACGACTCGCCCCGGACGGGCAGGCCGGGCACGACTCGCGCCACGGCGCCATGGTCGAGATTTCGTCTGGCGGCACAAGGGAGCCCTGACCGTCTCGGCTTGGGAGCCTTTCTTGCAGATCCTGGTTTCTCGGCGGTGCTAAGGATGGGGGATAAGCGTAGCAGTTTCAGACACTTTATACCCGCCTCACCAAGGCGGCAGCATGAAACAATGCCTACCCCGACCGCTTGCGGATGCTCGAGCAATCGTTGTAGTGCACCCCTCGCCTGGATCCGCCCTGCGGGGTGGTTGTGACTTTCACGACCGCCCCGAGCTGGGGCGGTCGCTTTCTTCCACGTTCTACATACGCCGGTGGCGCACCTGGTCGGGCCGGGCAAGCTGCACGTCGACGGCGGCCGGCTGGCGTTCACCGCTGAGGGGCAAGCGCCATGAGCAACAGGTCCAGGTATCGTTCCACGGCCTCGAACTTGCGTTGCGGACTCTGACCCCGCCAGTCCTGCCCCTCCAAGGCTGCCTCGTCGATCCATGCTGTTGGAGAAACAGCGATTGGAGGCACCAAGGCCGAACTCGAGGGCAGGAAGATGAAAGATCCCTTCGAAAGGGGCCAAGCCGGCGGATCTCGAAACCGGGCTTGGCGCTGATGGGGCCGGCGATACGCGATGGCAGCGGGGATCGGGCCGTGGTCCTACTCGGCTTCTTCCCGCCCTTCGCGCCGTCCTTTGTCCACCTGCCCGAGCGTCTCGGCCAGGATCTCTCTGCGCCGGACAAGGGGCTCTGAGATCAGGGACCGGCCGCGGTGGAAGAGCAGATCGAACGCCACGTACACCGCCGGGGCCTGCCGGCTGGCCAGCTTCGTCTGGAACCGGCCGGTCATCTGGTGTCGCCGCAGGACCGCATCCAGGTCGGCCCGGCCGTCGCGGAGCACCACCAGTTCCCCGTCGACCATCGTTCCCGCGGGCAGCTTCCCCAACGCGTCCATTTCGGGGTAGCGGCCCGTGTAGTCGGCAAGTTCCCGGCCCCAGAGGCGGACCTGCCCGGCTTCGACCGCCGCCAGGCACCGCACGCCGTCCCACTTCACTTCGTACAGGTGGTCGTCCGAATCGAACGGCTCGGAGGCGACGGCCAGCATCGGTTCGATGCGTGGGATCATGCCGACCTCCGTTTCCGGGTTTCAGTGCCAGAGGAACCCTTCTTGCCGGTGGTTTGCGCCACGCTCTGCTTCAGTGCATCGAGCAGTTGGAGCACCTGGACGGGTTCCTCTTCCGCCACGGGCACTTGGCGGCCTTCCAGCTTGGCCTCGATCAGTTGCATGAGCTTCTCGGGCGTATCGTCCCGCA
>PWXP01000582.1 GCA_003561895.1 Planctomycetaceae bacterium
CTGGCGAAAACGGCCGGCATGGGTTGACCGGGATGGTCTTGAGCCTGGGCGCGCTGGTGGGCAACCTCACCGTGGAAACGGTACGAGCTGCTTTAGCCGAGGTTCGTACGCGCGAGGTGTGGAGCTGGTGTCGTACGCACCTGGGTGCCACGGTCCAGAGCGTCCGTGCCAAAATACGCGCAGCCCTCGACGCGGAATAAAAACCGCCACCATTACCCAGTGAATACGGCTGATGTTTTCCCCCCCCCACGAGCAACACCCTGCTGGCCGGCGAGGTCACCTACGCCCGGGCGCGCGCTTCCGGCGCGTACAACGGCGATCACTACAACGGCACGCTGCTGGGCCCCAACAACCCCATCCAGCGCGACCGCGACGAGAGCGGGTTCGGCAGCGATCACCCGGGCATCGTGCACTTCGTCTTCTGCGACGGGAGCGTGCGGGCGATCTCGGTGGAAATCAACAGTACGTTGGCGGGCAAGCTCGTCACCCGCGCCGGCAACGAAGTGATTCCCGGCGACGCGTTTTAGCTTCAAGGTAGGGTGGGCCGAGCGTAACCGTTCACGGGGCGGCCGGGGCAGTTTTCGCGGCTATATGGGAAGGGGACAGTCCCATTTTCGCGGCCACAACGGTGGCTCATTGGGCCAAACGCTCTTGGGGCCGCGAAAATTGGGACAGTCCGCCTGTGAGTTCGGGCATGGGGGCAGGCTCGAGGTCGGGGTCGGGCGGGTCCGGTTCTTCGGCGGGCGGGTCGGCGCCGGTTCGCACGGCGGCCGGGGCCATCTCGCCGGGGTCGATCCACACGCCGCGGTCGTCCAGCCGCATGGTGCCCAGATCGAGGTCCAGGTTCAGTCGCTGCACCTCGTAATCGACCCACAGGCTCAGGAAGCTGTCCTGGGCGCTGAGCAGCCCGGCCAGGGCCGACACGAGGTCGCGGGCCATGGTGGCGCCGAACACCTGCTCTTCGCCCGGCCGGGGCGGGCGCAGCAGCCGCAGTTGCGTCAGTTCGACCTGGGCGATGGCCACCTGCACGCCCTCGCGGCGGAGTTCGAAGTCGAGTTGGTTCATCTCGATGCCGCGGAGCGTTTCGCGCAGCGTCTGCGTGACGCCGTCTTCGAAGGCGTAGTATTCGCGGCGCGCGCGGTCGTAGTCGATGAGGGTCTCGCGGTAGGCGTTGCGTTCGGCCAGCCGGGTCAGCGGCGCGTCGAACTGCAAACCGACGCGGAGGCGGCCGGTCGTGCTCCGGAAGCCCACCGGATTGTTGCCCACGGTGCCCATGTCGCCGGAGAAGGTGACGTCGAGGTTGCCCCGCAGGGCGTTGGCCGCCACTTCAACCCGCCGCCAGCGGTCGACCAGGGCGGCGCGGGCGTTCATCCAGTCGAGGCGGTTTTGACGGGCCGTTTCGACGGCGTCCTGCCAGGGCATCTCGACGGGAGTGAGCGTGACCGTATCGAGCCGCGCCCACGCCTGGACCAGGGCGAGCGAGGCCAGGTCCTGCGCGAGCCGGCGTAAGGTTTCCACAAGTACCGCCGGCTCCGGCAGCGGCGTCTCGCCCGGCTCCGGCGCCGGGACCTCGGTAACTTCCGTCTGCCGGTACGGTTCCAACTCGGCGAGCACGCTTTCCATGTCCGCTTGCAGTCGGAGGAACTCGCGCTGGAGGCGTTCCACGCGGGCATCGAGGGCTGCGGGGCTCACGGCGGTGCGTTCCACGTCGCCGCGGCGCAATTCGGGCCGGTCGGCAAGCCGGTGCAGGCTCGCCCTTCGCTCCGGCAAGGCCGCTTCAAGCTGCTCCATGTCCTCCTCGAGCAGGGCCAGGGCCGTCGCTGCCAAGTCGGTGGCATGGGGGATGGAGGCGGCCAGATCGTCGGGAGGCGGCACCTCCGGGTCGCGAAGCTCGACGAGTAGTTCGGCAATCCGGTCCTGGGCGTCGGTCGTGCGAGGATCGATCAGGTCGAATCGGGCCAGCAACGGGTCGTCGACGATGACCGGCAGGCCCGGCGGAAGGCCGAGCTGCACCTTGTACGCGTCGAGACGGTCCTGGTAGGTCTTGTTCAGCGAGAGCAGGCGGCTTTGGGCCGTGTAGAGCGCCTGGCGGGCCAGATCGACCTGGAAGCGGTCGAGGCGGCCCGCTTCATGCACCGCTTCGAGCTGATCGAGACTTTCGCGCAGGCCGGCCACGTTCGCCCGCTGGTTGCGGATGCGTATCTGCTGCTCCATCAGGGCCAGCAGTCCTCCGGCCCCCGGCGTGGCGCCCGGGCTGACCGTACCGAGCCCGACGCCGGCGGGCGAGGGCCCCGGGTCGGGGGCCCGACCGGCAACCGTATGGGCGTAGAAGGACCGGCGGAAGCGTTCCATCTGCCGGATGTTCGCCAGCAGGGCCCGCTCGGCGTCGGTGAGCGATTCGAGGACGACGGCGCGGCCTGCCCCTCGCAACAACGGCTGAACCAGCGAGAGGTCGATGACCGATTGGGCGGAATATTGGTCGGGCCCGGCGAATTGCCAGACCAGCGAGTTGGCCACCCCTGCGACCAGTTCGGTGCCGGTGGCGAATCGTCTTCGCACCTCGAGGATTCGAGCCATGTCGGTGTTGATGGCCAGGGTGCTGGCCGGTCCGCCCGGCCGGTCCGGTCCGTCGGCGGTGAAGAACGTCGAGTGGCCGCCGAAGAACTGGGCGTCGAACCGGAACTGCTGGAAGGAGAGGTCCAGGGCCGAGAGGTACAGGTTCTCCAGTTCGCCCTGGTATCGCCGCGAGTGCAGGCGGGCCAGCAGCACCGCTGCCTCGCGGTCGAGCACCACGTTCCCCTTCTCGTCGTAGGGAAGGTGCATCATCCACCAGGGGTTCTCGACAAACGGGGTCTTGCCGTACCGCTTCCACGCGCGGGAGCCGGTTTTGCCGTCGACGCACTGCATCAACCGGTGGGAGGTTGGGTCGTCCGGCGGCATGGGGGGCCAGTTCGGGCAGTGGGGATCGTGCATGCGCGAGTGCGGAGCGGTGTCGATCGCGTAGTCGTCCAGTTCCCATCCGGGGCCTCGTGCCCCCCGATCAGTGAGGCTGTACGCCTCGAAGTCGGCCTGATCGCGGTAGAACGAGCGGGAACAGCCTGCAGAAAGGAAAAGAGCCGCCAATATAGTGCAGTACCATGCGGCACATGCGAGCCGCCAGGGCGTGGCGGCGTGGTGGTTCGGCGGGCTGGATCGGGCGGACGGGTTCACGTCAGAACCATTCGGCCAGATGGGCCCTAAACTTTAGCGATTGCGCCACTTAGGGGGTATGTGGGGTATTGGCAAGTTTTGCGGTCTGCAACGAGGCTGGGAAAAATGGTGAACACCCGGTGGGCGAATGTTGACAATCCGCCCCCGAGCGAATATCATCAAAATAAGGCGATGGTGCGCCTCGATGTCCCCAAGACCCCAACCCCCGGGACCGCTATGAGCATTTGGAACAAAATCCTACTGGGTCTGATCTTCGTCTCCGCGCTAGGCCTCTTCGTCACGGCCGCCCTGACGCTGCATACGCACCAGAGTTGGCGCGAAGAGGCACAAGGGTTGGAGCAGCGGATGGAAGAGTTGGACGAAGAGATTGTGGAAACCATTGAGGCCGTCAGCGAGGATAACGTCATTCGCGCGATGGGCATCGAGCAGCTCCGGCAGCGGCTGTTCGCCATCTTGATTGACCGCGGCCGCGTGTGGACCAACTGCGAGCCCGAACAGATCAACGCGGAAACCGGCGCCGTGCGCGTCCGGACCGACTTCCCCGACGAAGACAACCTGCCCGGCCGCCACGGCATCCACGAGGGCACGATCCTTTACGTGTTCGAAGAGGACGACGTGGAAGCGCCGCTGAACGAGGCGGGGGGCCGGTATCTCGGCGAGTTCAAGGTGACGGAAGTAGCCGACCGCCTGGCCGGTATGGAACCGGCCATGCGAATGGACGCACGGGAACTCGAGCGGCTGGCCGAAAGCCGCGGGCCATGGAGCCTTTACGAGGTGCTCCCCCCCGACAGCCATAAGATCGTGCGCGACATGGACAAGGACTACCTGCGCCAAGTGCTTCCCGAAAACGTCGCCAACGAATACCTTTTCGACGGCGAGCGGATGACGCGGGCGAAGGCCGACGAATTGGGGCTGGAGGGCAGGATCGTGGACGAGGAGGGCGAGGACGTGGCCGACGGGGAGGAGGGCGCCTACGTTCGCGACCTGCGCGATTACGGCACCTTGTTCGCGGCGTACCATCGCGAACGGACGCTGTGGTACGACCGGCAGGCGGCGGCGGAGAGCGACAAGGAATTCGCCGAGGTGTCGGCCGCGCAGGCCGCCCGCCAGGTCGAATTCCGGCAGGCCGAAGGGGCGAAGCTACAGGGCGACCTGGAACAACTGCGGCGCGAAGTGGGCGCCGTGGTGGGGCACGAAAAGGCGCTCGACAAGAAGCTGGCCGAACTCGGCCAGTCGATCGCCGAGCTGGCCGCGAACAACCGAAAACTCGCCAGCGAGATCGTCCAAGTGCAACTGGAAGCGCAGCAGCGCATCGACGAGCGCCCCCGCCGCGTGGCGGCGGGTGCCGCCGAACAGTGAAGCCGCGACGATCGTAGCGGCGCCTCGCCGAGACGCTGAAATGCCGCCCGTCGGGCACGTAGCAGGGTCTCTCCGAGACACTGAAATGCCGAGCCTCGGGGAGGCTCGCCTACGTGCTGGGTCGACGGTTCAGGGCGACCGACTGCGATTGTGGGCGCAGGGTAAGGGTTTGACGGAACAACGGGGGGCATCGGTTCACGCCGCCCACAACCACGAGGCCCAGGATGGGAATTTACGACCGCGATTACTACCGGGGGGGCGCCCAACCCGGCGTCCAAATGCGCCCGCCGCAAACGGCCGTCGTCTGGATCATTCTGATCAACGTGGGCGTGTGGCTGGTCGGGGGCTTCCTATTCCCGGCCCCCGGGGGGCGTTTGGACGGCATCGCTCAGTGGCTCGCGCTTCGTGGCGACGCGCTCTGGAAGCCCTGGCTGTGGTGGCAGATGGTCACTTACGGGTTCGCCCACGCGCCCGATCCGAGCCACGTCCTGTTCAACATGCTGGGGTTGTTCATCCTCGGGCGCGACATCGAATGGACCTACGGCAAGCGGGAGTTCATCCGCCTGTACCTTGCCCTGGTGGTCGTTGGCGGGTTGGTGTGGTCGATTGCATCGGCCGTGGCGGGCGTGTATCCGCCGGTGGTCGGGGCATCGGGCGCCGTGGCCGGCATCGTGGTGCTGTTCGCCTTGCATTTCCCGCATCGCACGCTGTTGCTGTTCTTCATCATCCCCATCCCCGCGTGGCTCTTGGGCGTGCTCTTGGTGTTCTTCGACATCATGGGCGTGCTCGGCCGCGGCGACCAGACCGTGGCCTACGTGGTCCACCTGGCGGGCGCCGGCTTCGCGTTTCTCTATTACCGGTCGGGCTGGCGGTTTGGGCGCCTCGGCGCCGGCTGGGGGGACCGGCTGCGCCGGCGGCGAGGGCCGCGTCTGCGGGTGCGGCGGCCCCCGGAAGACAATTCCGAGGACGACCTCAGCGGCGAGGTCGACCGGATCCTGGAAAAGATCTCCCGCGAGGGCGAGGCCAGCCTCACCCGCCGCGAACGGCGCGTGTTGCACGACGCCAGCCGGCGCTATCAGCAGCGCCGGGGATAACGCATCACCGCCCGGGCCGCGAATCACGGACGTGCTTTCGTGCGCCGCATTCGTTTTTGGCCTGCTGGTTACCACTTTACATCGTGATGAATAATCCGAGTCATCGAACCCTATTCTGCACCCTCATTTGCTGGGGGCCCGAAGGGGTGCTTGCCGAAGCCGGGGCTGGTGGCTAAACTAATGGGTTTGGGAAACCTGCGAGGCAAGTTTCCGGGTTGAACGCTGGAGCTAGATTGGGGGCAAGGAAACCGTGCCTGCTACGTCCGTTATCGGTCTTCAATGGGGCGACGAGGCCAAAGGAAAGGTCGTCGACCTGCTAACCGAACAACATGACATCGTGGTCCGTTACCAAGGGGGGGCCAATGCCGGCCATACGGTGGTAATGGGCGGCCAAGTGTATAAACTGTCGCTGGTGCCCAGCGGCATCTTCCGCTCCGGCGTGCAGTGCGTCGTCGCCGGAGGCACGGTGCTCAACCCGGCGGCCCTTTTGGAAGAGATTGACGGCCTGACGTTGCGCGGCGTGCCGGTCAGTGAGAACCTGATGCTTTCCGACCGGGCCCACGTCATCTTCCCCTGGCACTTCGAGGAAGACCGGCTGATGAACGACCAGGGCGCCGACGGCGAGTCGATCGGCACGACGCTGCGCGGCATCGGGCCGTGCTACCGCGATAAGGTCGGCCGCTCTTGGGCCATCCGCCTGGGCGACCTGTACCGCGAAGGTTTCCGCGGCCGGGTCAGGAAGATTGCCGAGGCCAAGAGGCGCTCGCTCGCCTCGCTCGGCACGGGAGGAGCGCCGCTTGAACTTGACGCCGATACGATATTCGAACAGTACAGTGCTTACGCCGAGCGGCTTCGGCCGCACGTGGCCGACACCACCGCGTACCTGCTCGACGCCGTCGAGGCCGGCAAACGGATCCTGTTCGAAGGCGCCCAGGGCGCATTGCTCGACATCGACCACGGCACCTTCCCGTTCGTCACCAGCAGCAACAGCTCCGGCGTGGGCATTGCCGCGGGAGCCGGGGTGCCCGGCCGGGTCATTACCAAGGTCGTCGGCATCTTGAAGGCCTACTGCACGCGGGTAGGCGGCGGGCCGCTCCCCACCGAGCAGGACAACGCGACCGGCCAGCACATCCGCGACCGGGGCAACGAGTACGGCACCGTCACCCGGCGCCCCCGCCGGTGCGGCTGGTTCGACGCCGTGGCCGCCCGCTACACGGCCCGGCTGAGCGACGTCGACGTCTTGGCCGTCATGCTGCTGGACGTGCTGAGCGAACTGCCGGAGCTTCGCATCTGCACTGGGTACGACCTGAACGGCCGGCGCACGGCCGATTTCCCCAGCCACGTGGACGACGTGCGGCGCGTGGCGCCCGTGTACGAAACCCTGCCCGGCTGGCGCCAGGAGATCAGCCACGTGCGGAGCTTCGAAGCCCTCCCGCCGGCGGCCAAGAACTACCTCGGCCGCATCAGCCAACTGGTGGGCCGGCCCGTGGAACTGGTATCGGTCGGCCCGGATCGGGAGCAGACGATCTTCGTCAAACCCTAAGCCGCCGCCCGCACCGTATACGAAACCGCGAACCGCCCCTGTTGGAGTTCACGCTTTAGCGTGCGAACCAAGCATGTACAATAACCGGCACGCTAAAGCGTGAACTCCAACCGTGCGAACCGCCCCATGCCCGAACCCACTTCCACCGCCGATGGCCCCGCACTCGACCTGCCGCCCGAACGGCTGCCGCGCCACATTGCGGTCATCATGGACGGCAACGGGCGGTGGGCCCAGCAGCGGGGGCGGCCGCGCATCGAAGGGCACCGGCGGGGCGCCGACAGCGCCCGGGCGATGACCGAAGAATGCGCGCGATTGGGAATCGAGCAGCTCACGCTCTACTGTTTCTCCAGTGAGAACTGGAAGCGCCCCAGGCCGGAACTCGACTTCCTGATGAGCCTGCTGGTCGAGTACATGGCGCAGCAGCGGGCCGAGGTGGTGCGGCGCGGCGTCAAGGTCAGCGTTATCGGACGCCGCGAAGGCATGCCCGAGAAGGCACTGCGCGAAATGGACCAAACCATCGCCGCTACCCGCGGGAACACCGGGCTGCACGTGTGCCTGGCCGTCAACTACGGCGGGCGGGCCGAGTTGACCGACGCGGTCCGCACCGTCGCGCGGGAGGTGCAAACCGGCCGCCTCGACCCCGAACAAATCGCCGAGCAAACCATTGCCGAGCACCTGTACACCGCGGGCATGCCCGACCCCGACCTGCTCATCCGCACCGCCGGTGAGCTTCGCGTAAGCAACTTCCTGCTGTGGCAGATCAGCTACGCCGAGATTTGGGTGACCGATTGCTGCTGGCCCGACTTCGGCGTGCCGCACCTGCACGAGGCCGTTCGCGACTACGCCCGCCGCCAGCGCCGGTTTGGCGGGCTTTCCACGGAAAGCGGTTTGGCATAACAGCCGATCCGTCTCGCGCTTGCCGCCACCGGCCACGCCCCTCCGGCCACCGCGCGGGCTTGCGCGGATTATTCATGTAGGGTGGGACGAGGTCGCGCAAGTCCTTGGTGGGACTGCGCAAGCCACGCCTCGGGTGGTTTGCACGCCGTGCGCCGGAAATACGCCCGGGCGAGCGACCGAAGTCCCACCAGGTTCTTGGCTTGCTTGTCACCACCCTACATCGTCATGAATCATCCGGGCTTGCCCCGCCGGAGCCGTGGTCAGCCGGCTACACGGACCGGCCACGCCCCTCCGGCCACCGCGCGGGCTTGCGCGGATTATTCATGTAGGGTGGGACGAGGTCGCGCAAGTCCTTGGTGGGACGAGGTCGCGCAAGTCCTTGGTGGGACTGCGCAAGCCACGCCTCGGGCGAGTTGCCCGCCGGTGAGCAGGGCGAGCACCTTGTGCGGCTCGTCTCCCGGGGTATGGTGGATCACCTCGCGCCGCCGGATCCACGCCTTCAGCGACCGCACCCACCCGCCTACTCCAAGCCGGCCATTGCCGCGCGGCTGCACCGAGAAACGGAGAGGCCGTGAATAAAACATGACCCGGTCCCGTTGGGGTCCCGGCCCAGCCGGACCGGCCGGCGGCGAGAATCTTTCAGAATCGGCCCGACCGCCGGCTCCGGTGCATGCGTCAGTTACGCAACGGATTCGCGGTCGCGTGCCCCATGCTCTTGGGGGGGGCTCCGCGGACGCGAGACCACATCCCTCCCGCTGGCCTTCTGTTTCTCACGCGCAGTGTGGCAGATGGCTTGGATGTCATAGTTGAATGCCGCCGCGTACTGCTCACGCCTATGGCGGACTTCTTCAACGATCGGATCGCGCCACATGACTCTAGACCTCCATCAGTTCCAGCGGTGTGCAGATTGTCGGCGGTTCGTACCCGAGAGACCGGCAGACCTCCTCAATCTGGGACCGTATCGCAGCGTTGGCGATGTGCGTACAGTTGCAGGTTAGCAGGAATTGTATCCCGTGTACAGTAGCGACCGCAATGTGCAGAGCGTCCACTCCGGCCTTCTCCGGAAGGGGAACTCCCTTCATCAACGCCTTTGCCAGGCGCTCCACGTCGTCGCTTGCATCGAGTTCGGCAACGCCCTTCAATGTCTCCAAACGCTCCTTGGCAGCTTCGGTTCATCCAGTTCGGATCGTTGCCAGCAGTGAGGAATTTGGCTTCGTGCGGTATGGTATATTCCCCGTTGGTCTGAAGTTCGATCCAGATGCTTCTGCCATCCACAAGATCCCACAGGCAGAGCAACAATCGATCCCCAATGACGTCCGGCGCAGTCCCATCCGACGCGATGGCACCAGCAGCCCGAAGAACCCCTACCTGTAGGACAAAGACCTTGTCTGCGTGTACCTGGTCGTTTTCGGGTTCGTACGGGTCTCCCACCGCGGCTCGGAAGAACGTCTCGATGTGTTCACTTCCCCAGGTGGGCCGGACGAGGCGGGCTGGCTGTCCCAGTCGCCGTCCGGGTCGTACGCCCGGCCGTCTTCCGGCGGCGGGGCTCGCGGCGTCGGCGGATGCCATACGGGCGCGAAGGGGACCGTCCCCGCCATCCATGATTGCCTCAGCGGTAGCGGGCCCAGTCGATGCCCAGCTTGCGCATGCGGGCGCGGAGGGTGTGAGGATTGACGTCGAGCAGGCGGGCGGCGCCGGCGTGGCCTTCGATGCGCCCGCGGGTGGCGGTCAGCGCGGCTTCGACGTGGCGGCGCACCGCCTGGTCGAGGGTAAGCAGCCCGGCAGGGTGCGACCCGGGCGCCGTTGCCGACGTCGTGGAGGCCGGGGCGCCGGCGGCGCCGCCCAACGCCTTGCCCACCTCCAGCCGCCGGCCGTCGCCGAGGATGGCGGCGCGGTCGATGACCGAGGCCAATTCGCGGATATTGCCCGGCCAGTCGTACGCGGTCAGCAACGCCAGGTCGTCGGGGGTGGGCGATTGCGGGCGCAGGCCGAAGCGGCGGGCGGCGCGGCGGGCGAAGTGATGGGCCAGCGCGGCGATGTCCTCTTTGCGCTCGCGCAGCGGCGGCAGGAGGATGGGCAAACCGGCAATGCGATACCACAGATCCTCGCGGAACTGTTCCGCCCGCACCATCGCCGGCAGATCGCGGTGCGTGGCCGCGACGATCCGCACGCTCACGTGAACCGCCTGCTCGCCGCCGACCCGCTCGAACGCCCCTTCCTGCAGCACGCGGAGCAGCCGGACCTGGGCGGGCCGCGGCAACTCGCCGATTTCATCGAGCAGCAGGGTGCCCTGATCGGCCCGCTCGAACCAGCCGCGCCGCAAGGACGTCGCCCCCGTGAACGCGCCCTCCTCGTGGCCGAACAGCTCCGAGTCGATCAGGTCCGGCGGGATGGCCCCGCAGTTGACGCGGATGAACGGTCCCCCGGCGCGGGAGGAATGATCGTGGATGGCCCGCGCGATCACTTCCTTACCGGAACCGGTCTCGCCGACGATGAGTACGGGGATGTCGGCGCGGGCGACGAGGTTCACGCGTTCCATGACGGCGCGCAGGCCGGTATCGCCGCCCACGATCGTGTCGACCAGCTTCTCGCGTCCCAGGCGGGAGAGGGCGGAGCGTTTCTCGGCTTCGGCCGCCTCGCGCAGCGAGTTGAGTTCGTGCAGCCGCCGGTCGTTCTCCAGCGCGGCGGAGAACGGTTCGAGGAGCATCTCGACCATCTCGGCGTGCCGCGGTTCATACGCCTCCGGCGGATGCACGTGCAGCAGCAGGGCGCCGGCCGCCCCGTGTTCGCTTGACAGCGGGCCGGCCAGCCAACTGCCGGCGAGTTGCCCGCCGGTGAGCAGGGCGAGCACCTTGTGCGGCTCGTTTCCCGGGGTATGGTGGACCACCTCGCGCCGCCGGATCCACGCCTTCAGCGACCGGCAATGGCCGGCTTGGAGCAGGCGGGTGGGTGAGGGTTGAGCGCGGGGGTCGGTCGCGACCCCAATCGCCCGCCCCGGCGCCATGGTCCGCCCCCAGTCGAACGCGATGACCTCCAGGCGGTCGA
>PWXP01000040.1 GCA_003561895.1 Planctomycetaceae bacterium
AGGTGACCGCCCATGCAGAAACTTGCCGAACTCTGCATCCGGCGGCCGGTGTTCGCCGCCATGTTCATGCTGGCCCTGGTGGTCGTCGGAGCGACCGGCTACAGCCGGCTGGGGGTGGACCGCTTCCCCGACCTCGACATGCCCACCGTCGTGGTGCAAACCGAGTTGGCGGGCGCCTCGGCCGAGGAAATCGAGACGCAAATCACGCAGCGGGTGGAGGAAGCGGTCAATACGATCGGCGGGATCGAGGAACTGACGTCCATCTCGGCGCCCGGCCGGTCCGTCGTTCGCGTCATGTTCCACCTCGACCAGGACATCGACGTGGCCGTGCAGGACGTGCGCGACCGGGTGGCGGCCGTCCTGCGCGACCTGCCGCCCCAGGCCGAACTGCCGCTGGTAGCCAAGCTCGACTACGCGCAGTCGGCCGCCCTCGAAGTGGCCCTCTACGGCGAGCGGTCCGTCCGCGAACTGACCGAATTGGCCGACAAGACGCTCAAGCGGCAGCTTGAGCGGGTGCCGGGCGTGGGCGAGGTGGTCGTGGTGGGCGGGCTGGAGCGGGCCATCAACGTCTGGATCGACGCCGACCGCCTGGCCGCCTACCAGATTCCCATCACCGCCGTCCGCGACGCCATCCGCCTCCAGAACGCCGACGTGCCCGGCGGCCACGTCACCGCCGGAATGCGCGAGCAAACCCTCCGCACCGTCGGCCGCATCGCCCAGCCCGAGCAGTTCAACGACCTGGTCATCGCCGCGCGGGGCGGATCGCCGGTCCGCATTCGCGACGTCGGCCGGGCCGAGGACGGCACCAAAGAGCAACGGTCGCTGGCGCGGCTCAACGGCCGGCCGGCCGTCACGCTGGCCATCCGCCGACAAAGCGGCGCGAACACGGTCGCCGTCATCGACGCGGTGAAGGCGGAACTGGCGCGCCTCGAAGGGCAACTGCCCTCCGGCGTACAGATGGAAACGGTGCGCGACCAGTCGCAATACATCCGGCTCGCGCTGGGCGAAATCCGGTCGCACCTGGTGTCCGGCAGCATCCTCGCGTGCCTCGTGGTGCTGCTGTTCATGCGAAGCTGGGCGTCGATGGTCATCGCCGGCGTGGCCATTCCCGTGTCGATCGTCACCACCTTCGGCATGATGTGGTGGTTGGACTTCACGCTCAACAGCGTGACCATGTTGGCGCTGGTGCTGATGGTGGGCGTGGTGATCGACGACTCGCTCGTCGTGCTGGAGAACATCTTCCGGTTCGTCGAGGAGAAGAAACTGCCGCCGCTGGAGGCTGCGCGCCGGGCCACGGCCGAAATCGGCATGGCCGTGCTGGCCACCACCTTCTGCCTGCTGGCCATTTTCGTGCCCGTGTCGTTCATGTCGGGCGTTTCCGGCCGGTTCCTGTTCCAGTTCGGCCTGACCGCCGGGGCCGCCGTCGTGGTCAGCTCGCTGGTGGCCTTCGTACTGGCGCCGATGATGAGTGCCCGGCTGCTGCGCCCGCGGGCCGGCGCCCAAGACGAAACCGCGGTCTCGCGCCGCGGCCTCTACGGCGGCGCCGAGCGGCTGTACACGGCCGCCCTGGCCGGCGCGCTGCGGTTCCGCACGCTGGTGCTGCTGGCGGCCGCGGGCGTGATGGCCCTGTCGGTACCGCTGTACCGCCAGGTGCGCCAGGAGTACGTGCCCAGCCATGTGGACGAAGGGGAGTTCGAGGTGGTCGTTCGCACGCCGGAAGGCGTGAGTGTTGCGGCCATGGACGAGGTGATGCGGGCGATGGAAGAGGAGCTTCTGGCCATTGACGGCGTGACCCACGTGCTGGCAGCGGTCGGCTCGCACCTTTCCTCGAGCGGGAGTTTGAACCAGACGCGGGCGTTCGTGCGCATCGAGCCGCACGAGGTCCGCCGCTTTTCCCTGACGCGGCTGGTTCGGGAACTGGGCCGCGGCGACCCCCTGGCGGCGTTTCGCGGCAACTACACGCAGCGCGACGTGATGCAGCAGGCCCGCGACCGCCTGCGGCGTCTGCCCGCGGTGCGCGTGTCGATCCGGAACGTCCGCTGGTTCAACCTGGGCGGGACGGGCGCCGAGATCGACTTCATCCTCCGCGGGCCGGACCTCCACGCCTTGGCCCGCTATACGGGCGAGCTGGAGGAGAAGGCGGAGGAGTTGGGCATCATCGACGCGAACACGACGCTGCAACTCGACCGGCCCGAACTGCTCGCCCACATCGACCGCGAGCGGTCGGCCGCCCTGCAGGTGCGCGTGGACGACGTGGCCACCGCCCTGCGGCTGATGGTGGGCGGCGACGAGCGCGTGTCGCGATACCGCGACGCCTCGGTCCACGAGGAATACGACGTGCAGCTCCGCCTGGAAGAGGCCGACCGCGACGACCCGGCCACCATCAGCCGGCTGTACGTTCCCAGCGAGTCGGGGGGCCTTGTGCGGGTCGACAACCTGATCGACATCGATCCGGCCATTACCGCCTCGCGCATCGACCGGCTGGACCGGCAGCGGCAGGTGAGCCTCCGCGCGGCCGTGGCGCCCGGCTACGCCCTGGCCGACCGGATCGACGTGTTGCGCGCGGCGGTCGAGCAGATGAACCTTCCGCCCGCCTACAACACCTATATTTCCGGCGGCGGCCGCGAATTGGAGCGGACGTTCACCGAGTTTCTTTGGGCGTTCGCCCTGTCGCTGGTGTTCGTGTACCTGACCCTGGCCGCCCAGTACGAGAAGCTGCTCGACCCGCTGGTGGTCCTGCTGGCCGTCCCGCTCACGGCCCCGTTTGCCCTGCTCACACTCTGGCTGACCGGGCAAACGCTGAACCTTTACTCGGCGCTGGGGCTTCTGGTGCTGTTCGGCGTGGCGATGAAGCAGGCCGTGGTGCAGGTAGAGCACACCAGCCAGCTTCGGGCCGAGGGCATGCCCA
>PWXP01000110.1 GCA_003561895.1 Planctomycetaceae bacterium
GTGATCGACGGGGTGCTCGACTACAACCCGCGGGCGAGTGACCTGTGGACCGAGGATTCGTTCGCCGATTTCGTCCTGCTGATCGACTGGCGGCTGAAGACGGCCGAGGAGCTGTACGGAACCGACACCGAGCCCGACGGCTCGCCCATCGCCTACTCGCCCGACTCGGGCATCTACCTGCGCGGCATGCCGAAGGCGCAGACGAACATCTGGACGCACCCGATGGGCTCCGGCGAGGTGTGGGGCTACCGGACCGACCGGAACATGCCCGAGGAGGTGCGCCAGGGCGTAACCCCCCGGGTGAACGCCGACAACCCGGTGGGCGAGTGGAACCGGCAGAAGATCATCATGCGCGGCGACCGGCTGACCGTGGTGCTCAACGGCGAGACGGTGATCGAGGACGCCCAACTGCCCGGCGCGCGGGAAAGCGGGCCCATCGCGTTGCAGCATCACGGCCGCTACAACGAGCGAACCGATCGCTGGGAAGGCGGCCCGAGCTGCGTGCAGTTCCGCAACATCTTCATCAAGGAGCTGCCGGCAGAGCAGTAATTCCACGCAGCCACCGGCGGGCTTGCCCCGCCTGGAGCCGTGGTCGGTCAGCTACCGGCGCGTGGGCCTGTAGCCATGGACCACCGCTCCGGGCCGGGCAAGCCGGCCGGTGGCGGCCACGCCCTATCTATAACACATCCGCTGCAGCCCCACCATCGGCTCACAAAGACCGACGAGGAGGCTCAGCCAGTCGGCCCTGTACTACGAAACCACCCAGGTGCCCGACGACGAAGCGGCCGCCAGTGGATGGAGGACCGCGGTATGACCTTCCACACCGGGCCGAATGAGGAAGCCGACCTGACCGACGGCCAGATCCTCACGCAGTGCAAAATGTACATCGCCGCCGTGCGCATCGCCGACGACTTCGGCTGCGACTTGATCGGCATCCAGTATCAGCAGGGGCTGAAAGACCTGCTGCCGGCCAGCGACCTAGTCGAGGGCATACCGGAGGCGATGAGCGTCTGGTTGACCATTTTCGCGTGCTGGCCGGCGCCGGGGTCGCCTTGGTGGACGATGGTCTTACCCATGCGCTCGAAGCAGGGGCGCAGGGCGTCGACGGCCTCCGGCTCGCCGCCGATTCATGATGGAAAGCCGGGCTTCGCGGGCGCCTACGTCGCCGCCGGAGACGGGCGCGTCGAGGCAGTGCACGCCCTGTTCGGCGGCCCGGGCGGCAATCTCCACGGCCTGCGAGGGCTCGCTGCTGCTCGAACCCATCACGCCGGTGCCAATCCATCCGATGCGAGTGTTGTTTGGGGTGGCGGGCTGCACCATTACCACCGGTCTTCGGGGCGGTTGAGGACCTCGGCCAGGAGGATGGCCTGGCGCAGGTTGGCCGGCTCCGACAAAACAGCGTACAGGTGGGCAGCGGCGGGCGCGCCGCCGGCCGCCGGGGCTGATTGAGCGGCAGCGAATACGCTGGGTAAGGCCACACGCGGCGCCTCGGGCGCCGGCTCCGACTTCGGGGCCAGGGTCGGCGGCACCGGGGCCTCGCGTTGCGGGCCGCGGCGAGCCGCCGTCGCGGCTTTGGCCTGCCGGCGCGCGGCCGCCCTGGCCTGCTCGCGCAGCACCTCGGGCCGGGCGGGCCGCCGGCCCCCGACCACCTCAGCCCGCACGACCCGGTCGCCGGGCTGCCCCCGGGCCGCCGCCGGCGGGCCCTCCTCCTGCTGGCGGCGGCGCGCGGCCTGGCGAAGGAAATCGCCGATCTGGTCATTCAAGTCGGCCTCCTGCGCCGGCGGGCGTTGAGGACCGGGACGCTGGGGGCCGGGGCGCTGGGGCTGGCCTTTCTGCGCCAGCCTGCCCAACGCCTGAACCACCATGATGAATATGGCCACCACCACAAAAATCAAAAAGCCGATGATATTGTCGAGACCGTTCATGCCGCACTTCC
Source organism: Planctomycetaceae bacterium (assembly GCA_003561895.1). Taxonomy (GTDB): domain Bacteria; phylum Planctomycetota; class Planctomycetia; order Pirellulales; family Thermoguttaceae; genus PWXP01. The sequence goes on from PWXP01000110.1 coordinate 1,937, forward strand.
TTGTTTCGGGGGCGGGGTGACGCCGGCCTTGGCAATCGAAGTGCGCATCTCGGTGTCGGCCTGCACGTTGCGCAGCTTGTAGTAATCGAGAATGCCAAGCCGGCTCTCGCGGAAGGCCTGGGCGATGGCCTTGGGTACTTCGGCCTCCGCCTGCACGACTTTCGCCCGGTTCTCCTCGATCTTGGCGACCATCTCCCCCTCTTCCGCCACGGCCATCGCCCGCCGGCCTTCGGCCTTGGCTTGGGCAACCCGCATGTCGGCCTCCGCCTGGTCGGCCTGGAGCCGGGCGCCAATGTTCTCGCCCACGTCCACGTCGGCGATGTCGATCGAAACGATCTCGAAGGCGGTCTGCGAGTCGAGCCGCCGGCCGAGGACGGTCCGCGAGATGCGGTCGGGGTTCTCCAGCACCTCGCCGTGGGCGGTGGCCGAGCCGATGGCGCTGACAATACCCTCGCCCACCCGGGCGACGATCGTCTCCTCGGTGGCCCCGCCGATCAGCCGCTGGAGGTTCGCCCGAACCGTAACCCGCGCCTTCACCTTCAGTTGAATGCCGTTCTGGGCGACGCCGTCGAGTGAATCGCGGGGTCCGCCGCGGGTGGGGCAGTCGATTACTTTCGGATACACGCTCGTTTGCACGGCTTCGAGCACGTTTCGACCGGCAAGGTCGATGGCCGCCGCCTGCTTGAAATCGAGGTCGACGATCTTCGCCTTCCGCGCGGCGATCACCGACCGAATTACCAGCGGCACGTTCCCGCCGGCCAGGTAATGCGCTTCGAGGGCCTTCGAGGTAACTCCCTGTTCGTCGCCGATTCCGGCCTGAACGGCCATGATCTTGCTGCGCACGATCACCGCGGGGCTCACCTTGCGGAAGGTCATGCCGAGCAGGTCGAGGATCCCGATATCCGCCCCCGTGGTGAACGACTGAATCCAAAAGCGAAAGTAGGTGGCGAACACGAAGAACATCACGAGGCCTGCCACCACGACCACGAACGCGCCGAACACAGATACGATGGTCCAGAAGTTCTCAGGCATAGCTTGCTCCTTGGTGTTTCGGGAAGCGGTGGAAGCCCGCTTTCCCTGGGCGGGGGAACGACAGGTACGGCGAGCCGAGCGACGGGGGCCGCCGGCCCCCGTCGCTCAGTTCGCGGGATTCCCCATACGGACAGCCCCCTTTATGACCGCAACCGCGATGGTTGTCAATGGAGGGCGCCGGCGAATTGTCAACTAAATGGATCATCAATCGGTCGTTCCATGGGATTTGGGGCCTCCGGCGTCGGGGCCTCCTCGTCGACCGGCCGCACGACCACGCGATTCCCACGCACCTGGACAATCCGCACTCGCTGCCCGGCGTCGACAGGCATCCCTTCGCTGACCGCGTCGATAGTGCGGCCTTCGAGCACGATGGCGCCGGCGGGGAGCATGTGGCACTTGGCCTCGCCCACCTGCCCGATCATCGCCCGGAGCCGATCCCGCTCGGGATTGGCGGGCATGACCTGCTCCCGGGTGGGGGCGGTGAGCAACACGCGGCGTCCGACCGCCGTCTGGGGCCAGTACTTCAGCGCCACCACCACCGCAGTGGGCAAACCGGCGATGGACAGCAACAGCATGATCGTCCCCACAGCCGCACTCTGCCGATATCCGAGCAGGATGCCCCCGAGGACCGCACAGGCGGCCAGGAACCCAAGGATCCCCTCCGTCGGAAAGAACACCTCGAGCACGGCCAGCCCCAGCCCCAGAATAATCAGGCAGACGGCCCAAATCCACGGATCCATCGCAGGACTCCAGGTTGCACGGAACGTAACCGCCGGGGGCTCGGTGCCCGTTCACGCGGCGCTGCTTCGGCGCCCGGGGAAGCCGGACGCGGCGCGGTGAAGACGGGGCCGTCCCCAATGCCGCCATTGTACCAAATCGCGGCGTTCTACCAAGCATCGGCCATCACGCGCCTGCCACTTCGCATACGATGACCCGGTTGCCGTGCACTTCGACCACTTCGACGGGCGTGCCGCGGGCAAGCGCTTCGCCGCCGGTCAGCACGTCGACCAGGAGGTTGCCGAACCGGGCCTTGCCGCTGGGGGTCAGCGGAGTTGTGGTCTGGCCTCGCTTTCCCAGCAGGTCGGCCAGGTCGACGATCGCCTCGCGGCGGCTGAGGTCGACCGCCTCGTCGCCCTCCAGTGGCGCCAGCACCATGTGCCGCAGCCCCGGCGTGCGGGGTATCCACCGCTGGGCCAGCACGGCCGCCACCGCAATCCCCACGCCCGCCCCGGCGATGGTGAGCATCGACTGCTGGAACTGAGCCATTTGGTACGGGTTCCGGGGCACAATGAACGTTTGGCTGGCCAGCACCAGCGACAGGACGACCAAGGCCCCGCCGCCGAGCCCGAACACGCCGAACCCCGGCAGCACGAAAAGCTCCAACAGCACGCAGGCCACGCCCACGGTGAACAGCATCACCTCCAGCCAACCGGCGGTGCCGCCCAGGTAATTCGCCCAAAAGAAAAGCACGAAGCACAGGGTGGCCAGGAATCCGCCGATGCCGAGCCCCGGGGTGTGCAATTCGAAATACAACGCGAAGCCGCCGATAATCAACAGCAGCATGGTCACCCCCGGGGCGGCCAGGACCTCGACGAGGTGATCGGCCCAGCCGGGCGCGACGAGGTATGGATCGTCCTCCAGGGCGAAGTAGCGTTTCAACTCGGCGAAGCTTTCCACCACGCGGGTGGCCAGCCCGTACTCGACCGCCTCCGGGCCGCGCGCCCGAAACGGCTCGCCGGGCGTGGTGACCCGCCGCCCCTGTTCCCAATCGCCCCCCTGCTCGCCAAGCTCCTCCTCGCTGAAATACTCGACCCAATTCAAGCGGCGATACTCATAGACGGCCAGTTCCGGGTCGATCATCGCGGCCGGCAGCGACCACGACCGTCCCTTGGCCGGGGCGAGGCTCTCGCGCACCGTGTGGCGCGCCTGCTCGATTTCCCGCTCGCTCGGCTGATACGCGCCGGCGCCGCCCAACCGCGCGCCGGGGTGGACGAGCGTCTGGTCGCAGGCCAGCGCAATCAGGGCGGCATCGGCCAGGGCCTGCTGCGGCACGTAGGCCACCGTGCGGATCTTGCCCGAGTCCAATCCCGCCAGGTAGTTCGCCAACGTCATGCTGTCGACCAGCGACCCGCCGGGACTGTCGATCCACAGGCACACGAAGTTCACGTCGCGCTCGCGTACGGCGTCGTCGATCAGCCGCTGCACTTGGCGGGTGGTGGTGGCGCCCACCGGACCTTTCACGTCGACGCGAATGGCCCGCCACCGGCTGCCCAGCGACGGGTCGAGCAGCAGGGCGTCGGGCGCCAGGCCCAGGGCGGAGGCCACGTCGGGGCGGTCGGCGGCCAGGTAGTCGATCAAGCCCAACGACCGCGCCTCGCGGCCGGTCAGGCGGCCCGGTTGGCCGGCCGGGAACAGCGTATTGGTCGACTCGACGGTGCGGGTCTTGCCGACGGCCTCGACTTCGTCCGGCAGGACGTATTCGCGGCCCAGTTCGGTTTCGATGCGGAGTACCTCGATGCGCGGATCGAGCAGGCCCAGGGCCACGGCCACGGGGACGGTCCTCCGCCGCTCGGCGATCTTGCGGTAGACACTCCGCCGCGTTTCGTCGATTAGTTCGTCGTCGACGCCTGCCGGCCCCAACTCGGCGCCGGGCGCCATGATGATCTCGTCGCACGCGATGGCCGCCAGGACGGCATGGCCCTGGACCGTCCTGGGCAGGTACGCCACCGTCGTGGCCCGGTTCAGTTGTTTTCCGGACAGGTACTCGGCCAAGCCGTGGGTGGTGAAGAAGTCGCTGCCGCGGCCGTGCTCTTCGCCCCCGGGCGGGATGAAGAACTCGAAGATGAGCACCGGCCGCGCGTCCCGATTGGCGGCCTCGGCCAGCGCCCGGCTGGCGAACCGCTCGACCTCTCGGCGCGTCCGGTCGTCGATGGGCAGGCTCAGCCGCATGGTGGCCCCGAAGCGTGCGTCCCGAGCCTCGCGACCCTCTGCTTCGGGCCGGAGGCCCCGACCATCGGCTCCCCATCCTTCCCTCGCCAAGGGCAGTAGCCCCAACCAAAGTGCCGCCATGCCCATCGCCGCGATGGCTGGGGCCAAGTATTGCCGAAACGACATTAGCAGCCCGTCTTGCCTCATTGTCCCCATTTCCCTACAATCTCACCCGGCGACTCGTCCGGCGGCAGCCCCTTCGGCCTGCTCCCTAAAATCCATTATAGGGCGGAGATGCCGAAAGGGCCAATTCGCGGCACAACGGGTAATCCTTCATGGGCGGCGGAGGCAGTTCTTCTCCGCGGTATCGTCAAAACGGCGCGCGTGGCGTAATACTAATGCCTTTCGCCGTTCGGGGCCGCCTTCCCGGCAGGGTTCCGACGCCGGTGGACGGCAGCCGCGAGTATTGCCAGGGGAGGCAGCGATGACCGAGAAGAGAGACCTACATTTCTTCCGAGCCCTTGGATGGTTATGCGCCCTTTCGGTGGCCGCGGCTGGCTTTGGCCCGCGGGCCGCGGCCTCCGAACGCCCCAACGTGATCCTCGTTATGTTCGACGACCTCGGCTGGGCCGACGTGGGCTACCAGGGCTGCGAACACGCGGCCACGCCCCACATCGACACGATGGCCGAGTCGTCGCTGGTGTTCGAACGCTTCTATGCCGCCGCGCCGGTGTGCAGCCCCACCCGCGGCAGTTCCCTCACCGGGCGGCACCCGTTCCGCTACGGCGTGTTCTTCGCCAATACGGGGCACCTGCCGGACAACGAGGTGAACCTGGCGAGGCTGCTGAAGGGCGCCGGTTACCGGACGGGCCTGTTCGGCAAGTGGCACCTGGGTACGCTCACCACCGAGGCGACCGACTCGAACCGGGGCCGGCCCAGCAACACACAGCACTTCGCCCGGCCCTGGGAGCGCGGTTTCGACGTCTGCCTGGCGACCGAAGCTCACTCGATTGGCCCAAGTTCTCCAGCCTGCCCAAGGAACCGCGCCCCGCTGTTGCAGGATGGATGACACGGTATCGTCAATTCGAAGACAGCTTCAGCGGTTTCTCGCAAGAGTTCGTGGGTGGCAGTTCCGGGGCGAATGGTGCTTTTCGCCGCTTTTCTGCACCTTTCATCCCGTGCCCTCGGGTGCAGAGAAACTCCGTCGGCCATTGGCGCGCGCATTGCAAAGGGATTATGGTGGTTTTGATGCGTCCGCGGGCGCAGCCGCCTATTTGCCAAGTGGCAGGGTTTGGTTTCCGGCATTGGCGCCGGAAACAGATTGTGAAACTTCTGAAAGAGGGTTCAGATCATGTTTGTCAGAATATTACTATCGAGATCGGCCATGATGGCTTATTTCTTCGTGGCGACAGGGATGCTGCTGATCGGAAGTCAGCGGGCCGGCGCCCAAGAACCGGCGGCGAGCGACATCGCCTGGGACGTGGAGGACGGCGACGCCGAACACTTGATGAGCGGCCCCATGCACGAGGCGTTCGCCGCGCCGGTGCCCTTCGATCCGGAACCGGGGCTGGTCGTTCCAGCCGAACCGCCCGAGCCGATCGACGAGATACCGCCGGACATCCAACCGGATGACGACGCCGTCTGGCTCGAAGGCTACTGGGCCTGGGACGACGAGCGCGAGGATTTCGTCTGGGTATCGGGCGTGTATCGCGTTCCGCCCGTCGGCCGCCGCTGGGTGCCCGGCTATTGGGAGGAAGTTCCCGAAGGGTACCAGTGGGTGTCGGGATTCTGGGCGCCGCTCAATGAACAGGAGGTGACCTACCTGCCCGATCCACCCGAGTCGCAGGAACGCGGCCCGACCAGCCCGGCGCCCTCGGACGATCACTTCTGGGCGAGCGGCCATTGGTACCACCAGGACGGCCGCTATGTCTGGCGGCCCGGCTACTGGGCGCCGGGGCATGAGCAGTGGGTTTGGGTGCCCGCGCACTATGTGTGGACCCCCCGCGGCTATGTGTTTGTTTCCGGCTACTGGGATTACCGGTTCGTCGACCGCGGGATGGCCTTTGCGCCGGTGTACTGGCGACGCCCGGTGTACGCGCGAGCGGGGTTCTACTACCGGCCGTTCCGCGTGATCGACCTGGCCCGGCTGCACCTGCACTGGTTTGTGCGGCCGAGGTACCGCCACTACTACTATGGCGACTGGTACGGCCGGCCGGCCGGCTGGGGAATCCATGCGTCCTTCGCTTTCCACGGGCGGTACGGTTACGATCCTCTGTGGTCGTATTACCGCTGGCACTTCCGGCGGCGGGGGATCGACTATCACGCTCGGGTGCGCGGTTGGCACCGTTACTTCGACCGTCACGTGGACCGCCGCCCGCCGCGGACGTGGCGCCACCAACGCGACTTCGCTCGGCGGCGTTCCGATTACCAGCATCTGCGGCGGGTTGTTCTCGGCCACGACTTGCGAGACTATGCAGCCCGACACCGGCGCAGGGTGCGGCAGGTCGCCGAGCCGGACCGGAGGCGGATGCGCGACACCGCCCGCGCGATGCGCGAGGTCCGCGATGTCCGCCGCCGAGGCGAACGCGACCGGCAACCGGGCCGATTTCGACTGCCCGAAACGCCCGACGTGCGGCGCCAGCGCGATCGGATGGCCCGGGGAAGCCCGGACCGTCGTCCTCCGGACACCCGCCGGCCGGACCGAAGGCCCGACGTGCGCCGGCCGGATCGGCGCGAGACCCGTCGTCCGACGACGCCTTCGCACCGCCCGGAGACCCGTCGTCCGACACCTTCGCGTCGCCCGGAGGCCCGACCGAGCCGCGGTTCCGGTAGCAGTCGGGAGGCCCGTCCGAGCCGCGGGTCGGGCAGCAGCCGGGAGGCCCGTCCGAGCCGCGGGTCCGGAAGCAGCCGGGAGGCCCGTCCGAGTCGCGGGTCCGGCAGCAGCCGGGAGGCCCGTCCGAGCCGCGGTTCGGGTAGCAGCCGGCAGGCCCGTCCGAGCCGCGGTTCGGGTAGCAGCCGGGAGGCCCGTCCGAGCCGCGGGTCCGGCCGCGGTTCTGAAGGACGGTCGGGCGGTCGCAGTGGCCGCGGACGGTAAGGGCTCGCGAAGGAATAAATGGCCGATTTGGGCGCGGCGAGGACAAGGCTGCGAAGGAAGGCGAAGCAGACTGCCTATACGTCGATGCAGCGTGGTAGCCGCAGCCGTAGCCGCAACCCGTCCAAATCGGCCAGTTATTCATTTGTGGGCCCTAAGCGGCCGTGATCCAAGGGGGCGGCGCATGACCGTTCGCGGGAGATTGTCTCCCGGGCGTGCAGTGGCGAAAGAACCGCCCGCGCCGCCACGCCGTGAATGGTGATGCGGGCGTTCCTTCGATTCATCGACGGGCGCCCATTCTATTCATCGAGCAGTCAGACGCTGCCGGGCGCCTGCCGCCTTTTTTTTCGCTATTCCGTTTCCAGATTCGGATGATTCATGGAGAGGGGGCGCGGTCTTGGCGTCAATCTGTCGCAACCCTGGCTGCGGTTCAGCCAATGTGGCGTTCGTTCGCCAGACGGCCGCGAGTCGATGCGTCTACGGCAAAGGGGGCAGTTGAGGTTCGAACACCTGTTTTTCTGATGGTTTCGAACGTTACGGGCATTGAAGTCGCGTCTGCCCGATAACTGGCACACCAGTTGCAACGCTCGATTCGTGGACATTCAATTCCGTGATGCTGCGCTTGCGTAATGCACGGCGGCATGAATAGGTTTCCGGCAACGGGGCCGGGAACCAGACGGAGACCTCTTTGCTTTCCACGGCCAGTTCGGTTACAATCCACTCTGGACCTACCACCACTGGTACTTCCGGCAGCGAGGGATCGACTACGCCGCCCGAGTTCGCGGTTGGCACAGCTACTTCGAGCGTCGCGAAGATCGTCGTCCGCCACGTACCTGGCGCGCGCGGGTGCAATTCGTCCAGGAACATCCCGATTACGAGCATCTCGACCGCATCGTGTTCGGCCACGACTTGCAGGAGTTTGCCCAGCGGCATCCTCGCAGGGTAGCCAGGGTCGGCGAACAGGCACGGGAGCGGATGCGCGAGACGGCGCGAGCGATTCGCGAATTCCGCGATAGGCGTGGGGACGAGCCGGTAGAAGGACGACTTCCTTTGCCCGAAACGCCTGACGTGCGGCGCCTACGTGAGCGGATCGCCGAACGCATCCGTCCCGAGCGCCCCGACGTGCCACGACCGGAACGCCCCAACGTGCCACGACCCGAGCGCCCCGACGTGCCACGACCGGAACGCCCCGACGTACCGCGGCCGGAACGCCCCAACGTGCCACGACCGGAACGCTCCGACGTACCGCGGCCGGGCCGCCCGGAGGTGCCGGACCGCCCAGAAAGGCCCGAGGTGCCGGACCGCCCGGAGAGGCCCGACGTGCCCGAGCGTCCGGACGTGCCTGACACGCCTAGTGGTCAGTCCAGCTAGAGTTTACTAATTGTAGACCTTTGACGCAACGCAAGGGCCATCGTGTTCATCATGGCGAACGAACTCGGGGTAGAGCCGACGCAGTTTGACGCGCGCGTCATCGGTCGTGAACTGCCAGTTGACTTGGCTGGCGCCTAAGGTTGCGATCGTCTTCCCAGGCACGAATCTCATCCGCCAGGCGTTGCCCGTCGTCGATGCGCCGATCCAGGCATTGCCGCCCAAGCTCGCTCAGTTCGCACTCCGCGATGTTCAACCAGCTTCCGTGTTTCGGCGTGTAATGAATCTCCAGGCGTTCCGTCAACCTCCGGGCCTGGCTTGGCGTGAATGCTTCGTAGAACGACCCCGGCGTGTGGGTGTTCAAGTTGTCCATGACCAGGGCGACCTGATTGGCAGCCGAGTACTTCTCGTCCAAGAGGTCTCGCAGCGCGAAGGCCCAGTCCACACGAGTTCGCCGATCCGTTACCCGAACGTGCCGGTATCCGCGCAGCGGCTCGCAAAACATGAAGATGTTGCACGTGCCGCGGCGCTCGTACTCCGCGTCGTACCGCAACGGCTGGCCGGGACGCATCGGCAACGGCTGGCGGACTTCACCCACGAGTTGTTTGCTGGCTTCATCCATGCAGATCACGGGAATCCTGGGGTTAAGCGGGCGGTGATAGACTTCGAGGATGTCTTCCATCCGCCAGACGAAATCTCCGTTGTGCTTCTTCGGCAGGCATCATTGCTGCTTCAGCCAAGGCTTAACTGCATTTTTTTAGCGTGCCGCGCACCGTTTCCGGGCTGA